>NZ_BBLT01000008.1 GCF_000775915.1 Sporocytophaga myxococcoides | reverse complement strand
ATATTGCAAGAGAACGAACTGTTGTTTCCGATAATTCAAAGATCGTTGTTTGAAAGCAAATCACAACACTTCCTGACCATCTGTGTACTTTCCGTAGTTGTTTCCGATAATTCAAAGATCGTTGTTTGAAAGCAAATCACAACGATCTCTATTTCAATTTAATTTTTTGTGGGTTGTTTCCGATAATTCAAAGATCGTTGTTTGAAAGCAAATCACAACAGTAGAGCGGTTGATTACATCTTTAGATGAGTTGTTTCCGATAATTCAAAGATCGTTGTTTGAAAGCAAATCACAACAGGTGTTCTTCTTTCTTTGTCTTGTGATATAACCTGGATAATTAGGAATAACTCTTAGCTCTTCATTATTTTCAATAAAATCTAATTCATCAATTTCTTTCATTTTAAGATGATATATACAATTAGCATCCATATTGTATATAGATATAAAAGACTATAAATCAACATTGAGCCTCTTCCTAATATTAGAAAAGACTTTAAGACTTCTAAAAAATCAGTAAATGGATTAGCATAGTGGATTATTCCAAATAATAATAGTTCTTCCCCGAATTACTTACAATATCATATCAAAATGACACCCTACCAAGCCTGTCTATATTCACTTTTACACATTTCTCTTTAATCATTATTCCGTCGATCGACTTTTGATTTTTTGACTGTGGACTTCCTAGACCAAACTCATCTTGAATTGGATAGCTAATCCCTATTTTTTTTTGCTCATTTTTATTTGAGCTAAAAATTAAACTTGAAACACTAAGTGGTATAAAATTAGCAGTCTTATCGCTGGAATCTGTAAATCTATAAAGCCTATCTATACTGAATTCTTCATTACTACCAGGAACATAGACTATATCATTTGGGGACAAATAGAATAACAATTTATGCCCTTTTTCACTTTTTATTGGCACAGAAGAGAGTCCTTGTTTTTGCCTTTCAATAACTACATTTAAAGGAATCGTTTCATAATTCCTATTTTTATTTTCATCTTCATATACAGCAAAGAAAAGATTAGTCCCTTTTGCTGTTTCTACATACTTAAACTTTTTATTACCAAATTGTCCCAATGGAAATTTACTCCCCAACTCAAATATTCTAACTTTATATATAGGTTGATGCAATTTTCCATCATTATATTTTCTGATATTCTTATTCATATCCTCAACACCCTCCGAAGAAAATGCGAGCTCCGGATTATTTGATTTACTAGTAAGATAATTTTTTAGAATTTTTTGAATACCGGTATCTGTAATAGATTCAATGACCTTCAAGTCAAACGATGTATCTAAGCTTTTCCTGGTAGCGGTCAATATCTTTCCTTCTGGAACTGTTACCCTTTTTAAATCAACTTTACCTGAAACTGTATCCTTATGCAAAGGCTTTCTAGTAGCCCAGTTTATTCCTTCTTGCTTATGCCATTCTTTTACTTTTATCCCATCTCTATCTACCCATTTTTCATAACGGTTTGTTGCCTTATTGATAATTCGAAGATTTTGTTTAAAGCTTACAATAATTTTATCCAAAGCGTTTTTTGAATCAATAGTAAAATTATCCCAAGGTTTCTTGAATATCCACCTGTAATTCTTTTCGGATTTATCACTATACTTTTTATCACAAAGAATCGCTTTTAAATCATGTCTAAATTTTTGTTTTTCCTCCGAATTTTTCTTTTTATCTATTGCATGTGCATTGTTCAAAAAATTGATATGATTTCTGGAGGCACAGGCTATAACCAAGGCATCCAAAGCATGATGTCTATGATCAATTCTTTTCTTGGAAAATCCTTTAGAAAGCCCTATCGGTACAGTTGGCAATAGCCTCTGATGATTTTCACTCCAAGCTGTAAAATGTTTTGAATCAGTCAAAACATTCAAACGTTCAAAGCGTGGTAAAATCAATTCATTCCAAATATCATTTAAACCCCAGTCCTGTTTTAACTGTGTTGTAATTTTACCATTACCCGGAACAATATTTTTTGAGTTAACTCCATCATCATTGACCTCCTCACGCACTATATTAGATAATACAGATGATATAAACTTACTTATATAACGAGTGTCATTCATCTGCCTTTCGATCATCTTCTCAGGAATTTCTTCCAAAAGAAGCTTACTTTTTTTGGAATGATTCTTACTATAATTTTGAACCACAAAATCTCTATAAGTTTCTTCCTCAAAAACAGTAACCGACTTACCAAAGCCTGTTTCCACAACCATCCCATGGCATTCTTTTATAAATTCCATTCCCAACCTACTATCTTTAAGTTTATTGACGGCCGACTCACAAATTACTTTATTACTAAAACTATCGTCAAAATAAAGACTCTGAGGAATGATATGTTCAATTTCATATTCAGATGTAAACAACTTGCCCAATGGAATCATTGCTCCAGTGTATGGAGATCGATATTTTTGCTCAAGCCATAACTTATATCTCTGAAGTTCTGATTTCGTTGGTTGGGCTGCTTTACTGATTTTCTGAATATCATCTGGAATTTCAATATCAGAACTTAAAACGCCATCTTCATATATCTTTAAAATTTCCTGTTGAGAAGGAGAATAAGGTCTTACATTTTCCACCTTCTTGTCTTGCAACAGTTCATTTAATAGAGCTTTTATTCTAAGGTTAGTTGTTTCGTTCGCCTGTATTATGGCACTCATTTCTTTACGGTCTTCAGCTGTATTTTTCATTTCTCTTCCGAGTTCAATATGAATCTCACTAAAGAAATCTTTTTCTCCCTTTCCATAAAATTGCCAAATATCAGCAACAACCCGTAAAGTCTCCGTCAATACTTGTTCTACTATCGGGTTTCTCAATGAATGTTGCTTAAATTCTTCGAGATACTTTTTTAAATCATCAACGGAGTTCCATTTACCTGAAAAACTTGCTTCTGAATGTCTTCCATATACTACATATTGCGCCAACCATAATGGTAAGCCTTGAAAATCGTTTTCCTTCTTTAAACTATGCTTTTCCGCCTTCTCACGAACTTTATTCTTTATTTCTTCATCAAATTCTCCAGTAATTATTTTATTGATTCTATCCCTTACTTTGCTATCAATAGCCATCCAATTCCAAGATTTTCCCGTCCGTAATAAGGGCAGAATCTTTTTAATTGCTTTCTCAGAATAAGCACCATACTCATTTTTAAATGGTGGAAACCTTTTAAATGAATCTACAAAGGAAACCAAATCCAACTTTTGTTTACCAGCAAAAGCCTTTAGAGCCTTTTCATACTCAACTTTATCTGTTACAGAATAAATAAGATGCCAAAGCTTATACTCTATCTCTTCTGTCAAAAATTTCTCCTCTACACCTTTTACTTTTTCAAGCTTAGAAATAATAAGAGCTTTGGTCTCATTACATGGATAAATCTTATCTGATACATAATTCCAACGAAATTTCCCTGCTTCTACTTTAAGAGCCTTTCCTTTTACCCCATTCTTTCCTAACAAAAACTTCAACAATGTCTCTTGCTCAATATCTTTTCGATGATTAAGAAATTCGAATAGATCCTCCCAATCTTCTATAGTTTTCAGAAAATCACGGGTAACATTTTCATCATCATCCTTCTTGTATATTGAAAGATTATACATCCACTGCCAAATGCGGAACTCCTGAAAATATGGATTGGACTTAGGAATTGTCTTCAAATATTCTACCTTCTCAATCCCCTCACTATCTTTAAATTTTCTGAATTCTAAAGGACAATTACCAACAGAAGATTTCTGACTTCGAAGCGGACGCTGATAAAAAATAATATCTTCCAAAAATAGATGAACAAAATCTTTTTTATTTAACTGTAATTGATGTGCATCATTATTTTTATACAACTCCCGAATACATTCATTATACAAATCTGTACTCTGCAATTCAGGATGAAATTCCTTTTGCTTCTGTAGAATCAGTTTAAGCTCTTCCTTATAGAATTTACGTTCAACTGTACGTACAAGCTTACCATTTATTTTTTGCTTGGGGTTTTTAAGTATTGCATCATAAATATAAGCCCCAATTGGTTTCCTTGACTTGTCGATATCCTGTTCCGTTTTCTTTTTCAGTAAAGTCCAATCATCATCACTGGGCGCTCTGAAGCTTCTTTTTTCATTTCCCTCTTTATCTGTTTTTACAGACCCGTCATCATTTATATCAGTAGTAACAATAAAATCTCTGACTTTCTCTTTCCAATCAAATAATGGAACCTTACTTGAACGTCTGTATGTCCATCCATTTTCAAGAAGAAGCGAATACCATGTCTCACCTTTATTATTAAGTTTTTCATCCGCAACTACATCTATAATCTTTAAAGAATGAAACTCTACCAACTTGTTTAAATTCTCCTCTTCCTCCTCTCCCCGTAATTGGTAGTATCCACGCTTCTGATTAAAATTGAGAATTATCCATGCAAGCTCTTCCTTCTCTATTTTTTTTGTTAAAGCTTCTTTACGCAAATAATAAATAGACCAATCATAAGGTATTAATAAATCATTACTTTTTTCATCCTTTAAAAAATCAGGCTGATGCTGACGAAAATCAGCCAGCATTTTTCCAAAGGATTTTGTAAAAATGAACTGATTGTTGTCATAAGCTAGTTTAGGTTCTTTTCCTTCAAAAAATTGCCCTAATCGTTTTTCAAAATCAATATCAGCGGCATAATGACGAGGAAGAAAACCAAGGATATTTAAAACGCGATGTAAACGCTCTCGTCTTAAAAGATGACGTTCCCGGAGCCTTCTTGCACTCCTGAATTTAGTCCTGTCAGCTGTTTGAGAAACAGAATTTCCCTTTCCAAATTCACCTAAAATATCCTGACTCATTGGAATTATCCGGCTACCCATTCCAAGTATTTCACCTTTTTTACTATCAAAATCATGTTGAATCAATGCCCAACCAATAGAGTTTGTACCTAAATCAAGACCAAGAACTGTTTTCATTATAATTAAGTTTTTAAAAATGTCCTATCTAACCAGCGAAAATTGTTTGAATAAAATTAAATTTATATATATTTGCTAGTGAAAGCAAATCACAATAAGGATTATTCCGTTGTGAAAACATATAAGCCGCCTCGTCTTACAATACGGGGCTTTTTTTATTCCCCATTCACATATGGCCATCCATTTTACTCCCGCCTCTTAAAAGATTTAAAGTTACTGCGATCAAAACAAATTCCACACAGGATTACCAGTACTACCACATATACACATATCACCTCACTAGAGAATAAAATAATTTCAATGAAGAGATATCAATTTCCTGATTGGGAATTTTATTTTCCTGTCTTGTAAATTTATTCTGCAAGCTTGTAATTTCAGTTTGCAGATTTGTAATTCCATTTTTCAGACTTGTATTTTCGTTTTGCAGACTTGTAATTCCATTTTGAAAGCTTGTAATTTCAATTTGCAAACCTGTCATTTCATTTGGCAAGCTTGTAATTTCTTTTTTCTGTTAATGAATTTGAATATGATGATTTGTCCTAAGGAATATTTGTAAACCTTTTTTAAAATTCCGGACAGATGATTGAGATAATTATAATGAAATTGGATTGGACACAGACATTTTTAATTCTTACTTAATTTCTATTTTTTATTATATAAGAGTAGAGACTGTTTTTATCTATAAAAAATCATAAAATAACCTGATAGATAAACACATGCCAAAAAAATATTTTTAAGAAAATTCTTGCATTTGTTTAGCGATATATAAACTTTTGTCCCATCATTTTTTTAACAACTAAAACATATCAGCTATGTCCACAACCAAAAAAGCCAAGGTTAAGCTTAACCTTAGAGGTTCTTCGGTAGAAGAAAAACTTATTCTCTCAAGACAGATTGTACAAGCACTTACAGAAAATGAACTTTTCCCTTCCCCCATTCCATCGCTGAACTCAGTGAGTACTGCTATTGGCGAACTGGAAAAAGCACATACAGATGTAAAGCTAGCGCGACAAACTGTTTCAACTAAGCTCAGTATTTTAGATGATAAATCTTCAGAGCTTGATGCTGTTCTGAATCAATTGGCAGCTTATGTAGAAAGCACTGCAAAGGGAGATGAAATAACAATTAAGCAAGCGGGAATGAGAGTACATGCCCCCAAAACTCCTACAGGAATTCCTTCAGCACCGGAAAAATTACAGGCTGTAGCGGCCAATGAAAAGGAAATAGAACTCTCCTGGGAATCTGTAAAAGGTGCGAAGAGTTATGTTGTACAGCTTACAACAGACCTGAGCAAAGATGATAGCTGGAGTGTTGCTACTATCTCTACCAAGTCAAAGGCTACTATAAAGAATCTGGAAAGCGGGAAAAAATATTGGTTTAAAGTGGCTGCAGTGGCATCAGCAGGTCAAAGTGCCTGGAGTGATCCGGCAACTAAATATGTCATTTAATCAGTATGTGCCGGATCTCTGCTCATAATCTATTTTATAGAAAGTTGCTTAATCCGGCACAAAATTTCCTGAGTATTTTAAGTTAGAAGAACCTGAGTGGCTGGAATGAGTGTATAATTTTCCTTTGTTTATCCTGAGCCCGCGAAGGGATCTGATAATCATAAAATAAATTTGCAATTTCAATCAAGGATCTGTCAGATAGAAAAACTTCTTCCTTTGGGAAAGCTCAGATATTTCGCATGCTCAATATGACAAAGTTTGGATTGAATAAAAAGAACTCCCAATCTGACATACATAGACTGGGAGTAATGATCTGGTTAATTATTTTTGATTAGTTTTTCAGTAACAACCTGGTTATTCAGCATCATCTTTACAATATAGGTTCCAGCTGGCATTTCGTCAGTTTTTAAAGAAACTGTTCCTTGTCCTGAACCAACATATTGTTGAATATCCTTTAGCAGTATACCTTCAATAGAAAAGAGTTGCAAGTGTAAATTTCCAGCTTCATTAGCAGTAATATCAAGATTTATATTAGAGTTAAATGGATTTGGATATGCAGTAGTTTTATAGGAAACTGTATTTACTTCTGCTACGTTTTCCTTTGCTTCTCTTGCTGCACAATTGCCATTGGACTCTACTATTTTTACAAGCCAGTCCCCTGGACCATGTGTTACATCTCCATCGTTAGGACCAGAAAAAGAATATGCCCCCAGAAGATAACTTCCATCATTATTGTTAAATAATGAACTCAGACGATCAGAGCTGCTTCCACCAAGAGTGATATCCCATATTTTATTACCAGCATCGTCAATCTTGTATATCCATAGGTCATCATCTCCATTATTACCATCTGAGATGTCTCCATTCGATGATCTTGTATATCCTCCGGCTATATAACCTCCACCATAAGCTGGTATGACAGTAACAGGATAGTCAAAATTACTCCCGCCATAGATTTTATTCCATATTACATTGCCCAAAGAATCTGTTTTGATAATCCAATGGTCTGTGTGCTCATAATCCATCGCATAAAGAAGAAAACCTTCTTCCGGTGTTAAGATGAGGCTTTGGATCTGATCCATATATGATTTACTATATATTTTATCCCAAAGTATATCCCCGGAATCATTTATTCTTACCAACCATGCACGCTGAGAAGTGTCACCAATAGCATACCCACCTAATGCATAACCACCATCCGGAACAGCAATTGCAGATATTAATATCTCTTCTTTTGGTCCACCATAGGTTTTGGTCCAAAGAATATTTCCGTTGTAGTCTACTTTCAGAATCCAGAAATCAAACTGTTTTCCATTAGTATTGGATGTATATCCAGCCAGCAGTAATGTACCATCATTGTTTTCTATGACAGAGGAAATACCATTTTGATGGCCATTGGCCGGTATATCCAGAGACCAGGAAATATTTCCTGATTGATCTATTTTATATACAAGTAAATTATATGGAATATTTTGGGTGCCGGCAAAGATGTAACCTTTATCCGAAAGATTCTGTGTTATGAAGTTCGTAATAGGTCCATTACGAAGGAAGGTTTGTTCGGTAGATATGACGTTTCCCGCAAGGTCTGTTTTTGTTTTCCTAAAATAAGTATTTCCTGAAGCATAGATATATCCTGCAAGGATATATGCACTGTCATTGGAACGTGTAATATTATTGATGGTATTTGAAACTGTGTTGTCCCAAACTTTAGATATTTTCTTTTGAATGTTCACTTGTGCCGGAACCCTGCCTGAAACACATCCGCTTTTGGAAGCTTCTACATAATAGATTGTAGAAGTATAAAGAGGAGGAGTCGAAAATGATGTGCCGCTTGCAATTACATTTCCACCTGAAGCCTGATCATACCAGTTAAGAATAGAAGGCTGATAAACAGAAGCAACAAGCGTTGCAGATTGTCCACTACAGATCATACTATTACTTACCGTCGGCTTTTCAGGTAAAGGAGTTGTTTTAATAATAACAGGAGTTCTTTTGGATGTTGAACAACCATTGTATACTGCTTCAACATAGTAAGTGGTTTCAGAAGTGATAGCAGGAGTTGTAAAGTCAGCTCCTGTATAGACCGGCAGGCCTCCGCTCTTCTGACTATACCACTTAAAAGTTGCTCCCACAGGTTTTGTAGCATGTAATACTGCAGGTTGGCCCTGGCAGGTTGTCACTTGTTCTTTTTGAACTACAGGTGCAGCAAGCAGTACTGTAGCATAATGCAGGTGAACTGTTCTGACCTTATTGTTATTTTCTGCTTTAAGGTAAACTTCAACACCTTGAAAGTTTTCATCAGGATTAAAAATAACTATGACATCCTGGAGAGAAGACCAGAACAGTTTCACATCATTGTCATTGAAATTTACCCTCTCTGTATTGATGTTGTTGCCCACCACTGTTGAGATAAAAATATTTGAAATTAAATTACGATCGTAAACCGGATCAGAAAATGACAATTTGATTTTTATCTGATCCTTCTTACTGCCTGCCGACGAGAACTTGATTCTTTGAGCAACATACCCATAATGGATATCCGGCGCCAGCTTTATGGTCGAGAATGAATTGGTATCATCATCCACCGCAAGTGAGGGTTGTAATACCGAACAATTCTGGCAATTTGTTCCGAGAACTATTGTCTGAGAAGTTCCACTGCCACATGGTACGTTTGAATCTGCTTTAACTGAAACAGAGCCAAAAGAAATAAGACCTGTCAATAACAATTGACACCACCATCTTCTTTTTTTCATAGTGTTTGAGGTTAAAAATTTAGAAATATATTGATTAATTAGTCCTTATTTAGAAAAAATACATACTGCCTGAAATTTAATCTTGAGTAGAAAATCGATTAAATACTTAAAAAACTTTTATTTCTCCGACGATTGAAAACGTTTATCAAAACCACTAATTGTTCTGACCGGGAAGCATAACCAATCAGAATAAAAATTGTTTAGTTTTTTGAAAAAAATTTTTCCTTATGCAATCCAATTGGCATTTTATTTTACTTCAAATTGACTTCAGTAAGGATAAACCGGACATCAATAGAAAAGTAAATACAGCCAGGTGGAAAAACCATTATCAGCTTGATCTCCTTCAATTTTTCACAAAGGAAATTTGGAAGAATCCCAAAAAGACTTAAAATTGACAATTAATACTAATACAATAAATCATCATGATACCCGAAACCGAACTATCCAAACTTAAATTTCCAATAGGTCCATTTGTTTCACCTTCAGACCTGAGTACTGCAGAGCTGGATGCATTAGTAAAAACAATTGAAGAAGCGCCTTCTAAGTATCGTGAACTGGCTAAACGCCTTTCACCTTCAGACCTGGCCAAAACGTATCGT
This sequence comes from Sporocytophaga myxococcoides, assembly GCF_000775915.1. Taxonomy (NCBI): domain Bacteria; kingdom Pseudomonadati; phylum Bacteroidota; class Cytophagia; order Cytophagales; family Cytophagaceae; genus Sporocytophaga; species Sporocytophaga myxococcoides. The sequence goes on along the minus strand of NZ_BBLT01000008.1, from coordinate 282,666 downwards.
GAAGGCTCCTGGAATGTTCATCAATTATATAATCACGTGGCTGATATTCAATTAGTGCATTATTTCAGAATGAAGAAAGCAATTACTGAAAATGACTATAAGGAAATCACATTGATCAATATAGATGCATGGGCTCACACCCGAGATAACATGAACTCACCTATTGACGATTCCCTGTTGATGTTTGAAGGCATAGCTAAACGCTTTGCTTTTTTAATAAGATCCTTAACTCCTGAGCAACTTGAGTTATCCTATTATCATCCTTTCCGCAAGATCACACTAAACCAGAAACAAGCCATTGCAATGGCTGCGTGGCATGTAAAACATCACTATGCCCATCTTCTGATCGCTACAGGGCTGGAAGAATAAAATATGTTTAGATATTTAACACCCGTATCAAATCCGATGAACCTCATCCCTAACCATTCTCCTAAAGGAGAAGGGAACCGTCGACGATAAAAATACCTGAATTAAAAAGGATATACTACTCGACCTCATCCAAAATTTCTCTCTTCAGGAGAGATTTAGGGTGAAGTCGAGTATAAGGTTAGTTGATGATTGAAATTGCAGTTCACTTTAAGCTTTGTGCTTTCAGCTTTAGACTTTAAGCTTTAAGCTTTGTGCTTTCAGCTTTAACATCTCTTCTGAATGCTGATGCAATCATGTTGGCCATCATCTCAGGATTATCGGAAGAGAAAATTACTTGCCTTGGTTTCATCAAATGAGCTGAATATTCTGTAGAATGATCTTCTATTTTATCAGCCATTCCCACACTCATATTTCGGATCAAATGATAATGCTGATCCCGGAAATCATAAACAATAACAGGATTGATTATTTCAGGAACAAACTCAAGACAATAAATGAACATAGGATAATCAAACAAATTGTATCCGTTAAAGTCTGCCACAAGGTTTGCATCAAAATATCTGTATGTGAGTAGTCTTGCATCTATATCCGCAGCATTAAGATGTTCTGCCAGATTGGATAGTTTTTCTCTCATCTCACTTACAGATCCTGTAACAGAATCAAAAGTATTGATATGAAGCCATTGTTCACTGGCAGTATCAAGATATTCCAATGCAGTTCTTCCGATATCCAGTTTGTAGTTAAATGCCGAATATCCCGGTGCAAAATATCCAGGATAAAAGTATTGCAATCCTAAATTCTTACAATACATCATTTTACTGTAAATAATATATTTTCCCGGACTATACTTCTTGTATTCATGATTATAAAAACTGTTGATACCTGCAGCGCTATCTTTTCCCATATCAAAAAAACCGCAGGCTATGAGTTTTTCATTATCATATATACATACTTCATGAGTATCGTAGATTCTTTTTTGATCAGTTCCGAAAAGAAGAGCTTCAAGGGACTCTGAGACCTTAAACGTAATTCCTTTTTTATATAATTGAAAAAGTTCTTCTTTTTCAGGTGTGATTGATGCTTTCTGTACCTCCACCCTAAAAGAATTATTTAACCTGGAAAGCTTTTTATAAGTCTTATCATCATTAAAATCCGAAAGAACAACTCTAAGCCATATAGCCCTGTAAAACTGACTGTTAAAACTCAGAAAACTTGTGGTAAATATGGATTGCCCCCAGCGAAACCAACCATCAGCCAGGTACAGATCCAGATCTTCCGGCATTAAAATATCAGGATAATGAGCTTTAGAAAACATTGAATATTAAGCTGTCGAAGCCTACTAATATACTATATTTTCTATTAAATTTTCATTAAAACAATTTAAGGTCAAACACAAGTAACAGTACCTGATTTACAAAAACCTGAAACTCACTTATTTTCTCTGATTACCCTGGGACTCCTTTGTGCTGCTCTATGAAAAAATTATATTACACAGAGAAACACAGAGGAGACACAGAGAAACACAGAGGGGGAAACTCTTTTTATTTTACAACACTGACTTTCTTCTGGATTTCTTTATCTCCACAGACAAGCTTCAGCAAATAAATACCTGCTGAAATATCTAATTCGGATGCACGTAAAGTAAAGGAATAATATCCTGCTTCTTTAAATTCTTTAACAACAACCTTATTTAATTCTCCATTAAGCCCCTGAAGTGATAGGGTAACTTGTCCAGCAAAAGGTATTGAATAATTTATAGTTGTTTTATCTTCAAAAGGATTAGGAAAAACTTCCAAAGCAGGAGTTAAAACTGTATCCGTTCCAAAATTCAGATCAGCTATTCTTGCTGGAATTACTGTTACATTGAATACATCCGTCACACAACTAAAATTATCTATTACAGAATAAGATGTATTGGTTGTAGGACTTACTGTAATTGCTCGTGAAGTAGCTCCTGTCGTCCAGTTGTAATTTCCTACCCAGGAAGCATTCAACGTGGTATTTTGTCCGGATTGGATAGTTATATTGGTTGTCTTTCTCACATCTTTAAAAACTGTAAACTGATCTCTTACTACAGCATCCGCACAAACCCATTTTGCATCCAATCTATTCTGATCGATCTCGATAACAAGCGATCCGCCATTGGTAGCATCTGAATAATGCATTGCTGAATGCGGAAATGAAGACTGTGTACCTCCAAGTTGCCCTGAAGAACCTGAGACTACATATATAGTACCATTATAAGAGGAGGAAACGTTTTTCTCATATGGACATGAAGATGCAGAGCCGTCATACTTTCCACTGCTGCTGCTTAGATTATGCGAACCTGCATTAAATGTAGATTCATTTCCATAGTGACCTTTAATAAGTTTTGTTCTCTCATAACAATGACTATGTCCACAGATAACCATATCAACTTTATATCTCTCAAGTATTCTGATAAAATTCTGTCTGACGTTAATTAGCTCAGTTTCTGTGTCAGAATTGTGAGATCCCATTGTATAGGGAGGATGATGCCAGTATACAATTGTCCACTTTTGTGTATTTGCTGCCAAGTCTTGTTTAAGCCATGTAGCCTGAGGACCTAAAGTATCATACATTCTATAGCTATTAGATTCTTTGCCATAAGAGTCAAGAGAGACAAAATGAATATTGGCATAATTAAAGGAATAAAAAGCTTCAGTATTGGAGGCTACTCCACCTGCTTCTGCATTTTTAGGTAATGTAAAATTGCTGTAATAAGGAACATTATGATCATTTTGTCTTGTTGCATTGTTTGCATAATCATGGTTTCCAGGCGCTGGCCATAAAACAGTCTGCTTTAACATTTTATCTTTATAGATATCAAAAAAGTTCGTCTGATATTCGGTATCAAGTCCGCTATTATAAGCATTATCCCCTGCAAGCAGCCAAACATCAGTATAGTTAGATCCAAGATAAGAGATGTATTTATCACGTGAGTTCCTCTGATTGGTTGAGTTGTTACCACAGTCTCCAGTAACCCATACACGAGTTTTCTTTTCTGTACCCACTATAGGAGCGGTAATAAAATAATTATTTGCATCACCTTGCAATGTCTGTGTAGAAGAACCTATTGAATAATAATATTTAGTATTGGCAGACAATCCTGCCAATTTCACTTCATGATCTTTCACTGAAGCAGCATCATTTGCTGAAGAAGTTAAACTGCCTGCTGTTGTACCATATGATACTTTACTATTTGTCGCAATATCAGTTCTCCACTTAATAATAACGCTTGATGATGTGCCTAACTGAAGGTAAGGTCCTCTTTGAATCACAGCAGTAGCTGAAGAAGTATTCCCTTTAAGCTCGAGATCAAAGCTGATATCAGAACTGGTAATGTCAGACTGATGTACTTCCACAGCAATTACATTCGTTCCTGTAACCAAAGCCCCTGAAGGTATTGACCCAGTTTGAATTGTTCCCCCATCATCAGAGCAGGTGGTCGCTGCCAATGTGTTATATGCAATAGTACCTGTTGGCATATTATTTCTATAGCGTTCCGTTCCATTGATATAAACAACTATCCCATCATCTCTTCTTACGTTAATGGTATATCCTGTAAAAATAGAAGCATCTGCCACTGTAATAGACTTTCTGAAGTAAGTTGTGATGTACTTAGAAATTGAATTGGAGCCATAACTTACAACAGTGGTTTCATCTCCATCACCATAACCTAGCTGAGCATTTCCTGATGCCCATGAAGCATCGCTAAATCCTGCGTCTTTCCAGGTAGTCCCCTGATTGGACCCGTTATCCATGTACTTCCAGGAGGAGCCCAATGAGATAAGAGTTGTCTGGGCAGACAACCAAGTGAATGTGCTTAACAATAAGCAAAATGTTGTAACTAATCTTTTCATCTGGTTTTTAATTTGATTGAGCGTCAAAAGTAGCTCATATAACTAAACACCATTCATTACGATTATTATAATTCAGTAAAATTACTGTTAAGGGAATGTTACATACATAGAGAACCATCATAAATAAAAACGCCTGCTATATTTAGCCGGCCTTTTTACTTTGAACAAAAGTATCTTATTATTTAATCTTAAATACCATATATACTCTGTTATTTGATATTAAGATAATAAACTTCACTATTCAACTCCGACAACTCTAATTCATTTTCTCTTCCTGTTAACGTTACATTTTTATCCTACAAATCAGGATTGATTGAACAACATTAAAAAGATTTAAAAGCAAATAACAAGGAACAGATAGAGAATAAAACTACTTATAAATCTATAAAAAAGTGTATTCTATCCCTGAAAGGAAAAACCTATCTAATTAATTCGAAAAACACTTCAATGTTTTTTTACGACCCTTTAAAGGTAGGGCAAGGAAGCTTTCTGTAAGGCTTTCTTTTTTTAGGAGGCCAATGGTAAACGTAGGTAATATTAAGCTCATGAGCACCTCTTGTTCCTGCTCTGGTGAGTTCCGAAACCGTACAGTCAAAGCTGTAAGAAATACTTAGGGGATATACTTTGTAACCTACCATAAGTATAACAGATTCATTATTCTGTATCCCGGCCCGGTAATTTTTTAATAAAGGAATTCCTCTGTACCACCCTCCCAGAAGTAGTCTATGATATAATCCATAAACACCAAGATCAAGCTGATCAGACTTTCCCTGAGACTTGTAATGTAAAGTAGGAGTAATATAAACATCTTCATCAGAAGGTATATCTCCCTTGGTTTTTCCTTTCTCTAGCATAAACTTATATCCACCGATCAAAGAAAACTTAGCAGGCAGATCAGAGCCGCTTCCATAAAAAGACTGATCCGGAGTATTCACATGATGGGCAGCAAAACCCACCCAAAAATATTCAGAATACAGCATCCCCCCGACTCCAATATCAAAAAATCCTTTTTGAGTGGCCCCAAACGGTTCTTTCGTTTGAGTATTGGTAAACCCATCATCATTGAACTGATCAGGAAATGTGAGATAGGAATAATTAAGGTACCTGTTGATATAGTTTATTTCTGCACCTGCTCTGGCAGAAAGCTTTGGTGAAAGATTGATCTCCTGAGCATACTGCATGCGGATCTCTGTAGAGCTTATTCGTTTCGTTCCCTGCCAGTCTTTCAAAAACATAAGACCAACACCTCCTCCGGTTTTGTTAAAAAAGTTATCTATAGAAACACAAGATGTAGTATACCTGGCTTCCAGACCCGGCCACTGTAATCTTTGATGTGCTATAGCTCTTGCACTGTGAGCACTTCCGGCAAATGCAGGGTTAAGATATAAGACGTTTGCATAAAACTGAGAAAACTGAATGTCCTGAGCATAAGAAAAACCTATACCCAAAGACAGTATAATCATCCATAATACCTTATTAAAACGCCTTCTGTACTTCATATTTTAATACAGATTAAATCTACCTGTATGTTTTCTGGTTGCTTTTACAACCTTCTTGGGAGCATTCAGTTCATTAAGCTGGTCCTGAATCTTTTCCTTTCTCTTATTTGTTTTTCTCTCGGTTTTATCCTTACGGTCAATATTTCTCTGAGTAAAATTTACAGCTTGCTTGGCATGAAAATCACTTGCCAGATCTGCTTTGTCAGACAAGCGATTGGCCTTATCCTTTCTGTACCTTTCCGGAGCACACGAAAGCATCAGCATTCCTGCAAATAATATTAAAATAAATTTACTCATAAACTATTTACCTGACAACTGTAACGCTACCAGTCATTGTATAAGGGCCTTTATACTCTTCTGAATCTCCTTCATAAATGATTGTCCATGGATATACCCCCTCTACCATTGGCTCTCCTTTATATATTCCATCCCAGAATACATATCTGTCATTGCTTTCAAATATAACCTCACCCCATCTGTTGAATATCAGCATCCGGAACTTTCCTATATGCGCACCGAAAACATCGTATAAATCATTGACAGAATCATCATTGGGGCTGAAAGAATTTGATATGAAAAGCCTGGGAGGACAAACTGCATCAACTTCAACTTTATTGGTTCCAGAGCAATTGAATTCATTGGTAATTTCTACGCTATAAGTACCGGGCATTGTAACTAAAATTTTCTGGGTGGTATCCCCGGAAGGATTCCAGAAATAAGATTTTCCTGCACCAGCATTCAGCTCCAGCTCTTTTCCTGTTTCAAAACAATGTTTGATTTTATTCAAAGCACCTCCAGGCAAAGCGTGCATATTAACTCTTGCCTTAGCAGTGCCGGAACAACTACCTAAACTTGCAGTTACGGAATATAAACCAGGCTCTGATACGGATAAAAGAGGACTATTATTACCATTTAGAATAATACCGTCTTTAGACCAGGTAAATAAAGGATTAAGAGAAACATTATTAGCGATATTCAAAGGTTTTGAATCCAGCATTACTACATTACCCAGGCACACTGCAGTATCAGAAAGACTTACTGAAGGTTCAGGGATACCAATAACATCAATGCTATCTTTTGCATCACATCCTAGTCTGTCTTTCCCTTTGACCACATAAGTTGCTTTACCTTCTTTAACCGTAATAGAAATGGATTCTGATGTATCCGAGAGAAGCCCGACACCAGACACTTCCCAGGCATATTTAAGCTTCGTGGCATTTACAGCAGTGATAGTTAAAACACCACCATCACAGCCAACCAAATCCTCTCCAAGGTCTACAGTAGGTAGAGGTTCAATCTTAATCTCCACTGTATCCGAAACCGGTAGGCAATTACCATTTTGATCTGAGGTTAACACTATCAAAGCTTTTCCAGATGTTAATTCATTATCTGAAGGGGTATAGACAAGCGAAGAAGTGCCAGCACCAAATGAACCTTCACCGGTCCATATAGCACTACCGGTAGAAGAAACACCACTTAACGGAACCTGAGGCAAACCTATACATACGGTATCATCAGGACCAGCATTCACAACAGGTGCAGGAGTGATTGTAATCTGAACGGTATCTGTCACAAGTGGACAAACCATAGAACCTTCTGACGAAACCGCAAGAGCAATTTTTCCGGCTTCAATTTCTTCTTTTGCAGGATGATAATTTATCTCAAGATTTTCTACAGAAGGGTCATAAGTGCCTTTCCCTATTTTCCAGACTCCTCCGGTTGCATTTTTTATGCTTGCTTTAAGAGGAATATTTATATTATTAGCGCATACACTTATATCCGGTCCGGCATCTATTTCCGGCATTCTCTCAAAATTAAAAGCCACAATACTTTGTGCCTGAGGGCAGACTTTAGTCCCTGTGCTGCTCAGTATAAAAGCGATTGCACCATTACTTATTTCTGCTGCTGTGGGCGCATAATCAGTGCTGAGACTTAATGGCGAAACAAATCCACTTGCCGTTCCCCCTTCCCAGATAACGCCAGGACTATTTGAAGATGTCCCGGAAAGTTTGATTAGAGGATTACTTTCACATAATGTACTTCCTGTACCTGCATTTACTTCCGGCAATCTTTCAAATGGATAAACCACCGTATCAATTGCAGGAGGACATAATGTATTTCCTGTTGTGGTTATATAAATAGAAAGGCTGTCAAAGGTTTTATCTTTGGAAGATATCTTATAAACTGCATCTGTTTTTGTGCGATCATCAAAAGATTGGCTCCCTCCGGACCAAATAATTCCCGATGCATTAGTAAAGGTTCCGCTTAATTTTATATCTATAGCATTTTCACATAACAGACTTCCTGTTCCTGCATTTACTGTAGGGAGCTTTTCATATGTAAATGTGACATTTGACTGGTTTAATGGGCACTTATCCTGCCCAACAGATTTAAGTGTAAGTGTTACAGTACCCGCAGTTACTTCAGATGTGTGAGGAATATAAGTAGCATTCAGAGTGTTTCTGTTCGGCTGAAAAGTACCGACGCCACCTTCCCATATTCCGGAAAGAACATTGGTAACTTTTCCATTTAGAGTTACAGAAGGAGTATTTTCACAAAGACTTTGAGAGCTTCCGGCATCAGCGATAGGTAATTTTTCAAAAGTAACAAGAACCTGATCATTAGCGGGAGGACAAATACCTGCAAAGCTTGATAAGGTAAACAAAACAGAGCCTGCGTTCCTGTCCGCATTGGTTATAATATATGAAGATGTCAGCCCAACAGGGCTAAAGACTCCACCAGACCCACCTTTCCAAGATCCACCTTTGGCATTGGTAACAGATCCGGCTAAATGAATGGTCGAGGCATTTTCGCACAATACTTGCGGAGGTCCAGCTACAGCTGCAGGCTTAGGCACTACTACAATAGGTTTAGTTTCTGAAAATTTACAGGTTTTAGAGTCAGTAAATTCATATTTCAAATTAAAACTTCCAACTGTATTAGGTGTAAATGTACCATTAGCACTTATACCAGTTCCTGAAAATACACCACCAGCAGGCAGCACACCCGGAATTTTAAAAGCCGGACTTCCCACACAAATAGAGTCTATATCTGGGAATGTAATATCAGGAAGTCCGTTAATAGTAAATTTGAGAGAAACAGTATCTTTTCTGGTTGGCAAAGCAGTGATGGCATAATAAACAGATCCATCAGAAACAGTAAGATTTCCTACGGCAGACATTAAATAACTATCGGCAGGTGTTGGTTTTAGCGAATGCCATGACTGGACTGTTCCCCAGTCTCCATTCTCAGTAACAAGGTTATTATAAAAACCAAGATCCACTCCATCCGCCTTACCAGAGCCTTTCACAGTCTCACAAAGTTCAGTAGTATATTCCCTGGGAACACAATTATCCGTTACTGTATAAGTTAAATTAACGATACAAGGATTATCAGATACAGTAGTTAGTTGTAAAGTATAAACTCCTGCCTTGTCAATGGTAACAGACTGATTTGTCCCTGATCCCGGAAAACTTCCTGCTGGTCCCCATTCATATGATTTAAAACCGGAAGGACCAGTTAGTACTTTTGTCTCTTTAAAAGAACAGATGGTTGTACTATTAGGAGTAGTCAAAGAATTACATTCGGTATCTATGTAGGCATACCCCAAATGACCTCCCGGCTCGCAGTCTGAAGCTAAAAATTCAACAGTGACCGTTTGTCCGATATAATCTTTTAAAGCAATAGCAACAGTAGTCCAGTTCCGATAGTACAAATCCATCCTGTTGTTAGGACATTGATTATTTGCATTAGGATTTGTAACTGAGTTTGCAGGAAGTGTATTGGTATTTCCGCACCCGGAGTTTGTACCAATCTGTACTTGTTCAGAATTCTCATTCACACAAATATGAGTGTATGAAGAAAGGTTTGAACCTAATACTGAAACGGTATATTCTCCACAAGTAATCTCATTTCCATCCTTATCATATAGTCTGGAAAGAAAATGTGGACTTTTCATCCCTTGATGGTTCGGATCATTATCCGGAGATTCGAGGACCACAGCATATCGGTAAGTAAGAATGCTATTACTGGAATCAACGACAAAGGACTGAGTCATTTTAGCCATATGACCGCCTGCTTCTGTATTACCTAATCTCACCGAATAGTTTCCTCCAGGTGCTACTACAGATAGGTTAGGTATATAAGGGTCTCTTTGAGTCTTAGTCATAATACAATGCTGACCAAAACCAGGACGAGTCACGATTTGTCCGTTTCCGCCTAGTCCACCTCTGCTCTGCACCTGACCTTGCCAGCCATTAAAATTTCCATCTTCAAAATCCATATTAACACACTTACCTGAAGCGTCCATAACATGATTTTCAATAGCGGCGACTTCTTTTGCAAATTCAGCTTTAACTAAAGCAAACGAAGCATACAAAGAAACATATCGGGATTTTAAATCTGAGAGATAATGATTAAAATTAGAACTGTTGATTTCACCTGTAAGTGCTTTTCTAAAAAATACAACTTTATCTTTACCCCACTGAGGCTCGAGATATCGAAAGAAAAGATTAACATCTGACTTGCTGATCTTAGCCTCCGCAGCTATCTCATCCTTTAACTGCCCTATATTTATAGAAGACCATAACCTCTCGGCTTCTAACTTTAGCTCGTTATTAGCTTCAATGTGATGTTGGCTGAAAGCAGGATTTAAAGATAGAATTGAGAAAATCGAAATGAAAAACAAACCACCTGCTGAAGCTTTTATTGTTCTGAGTGTAATTGTAATCAATTTCATAATAACAAATTTACAACTTTACCTCACTTTACAAAATTATATTTTTTCCAATATAAATACCATTACTACTTTAAAGTAAGATTTCTGTTTACCCAGAGACTTAAAAAAGTTAAAAAATGAAGCTTTCTAAGATGATAATTTCAACGGTGTGGATAACTTTTCCAAGTTGAACTTCTCGAAAGTAATCATATTAAAAATTTGAATTTTACTCATAAAAAAAGCTGCTATTTGCATAGCAGCTCGCTGTAAAATTGAATTATAGAAATAATTTAATATCAATCTCAGATCTTATCTTTTTATAAATTTTCTTGTCTCAACAGAGCCATCAGGCAATGTCAACAATAATAAATAATTTCCAGCTCCTAAATCAGCCAGATCTAAAATTGATTCATTAAAAAATGACTTCATTAATTTTCCATCATTAGAATAAACCTTTCCCACAAACTGCGTTACTCCTTTTGGCATATTTATCTGAATGAATGAACTTGCTGGATTAGGACCTACTGAAAGCTCCTCTGTATGTCTATTTCTTGTTGCTGCTACAGCAGGACAAGAAATTTCAGCTTCAAAACCGTTATTCATAAACGCAAATGAGTTAGAAGAATTTAACTGTATAGTCAAAGGCTTACCTGGCCCTGAAGCTGTAAACGTTTTTTTATTGTCTTCAGAAAAATCATCCGTTATCTCTTCCAGAAGTTTTGAAGATGAACCTCCATCACCATCGTAAATCTTTAAATCATCAAAGATCCCAAGGCTTACATTGTTTAAAATAACCACAACAAGCTTATCAGGACTTTCAGGATAAATAGTTATACTTCCATCTGTAGGAACTTCATAACTATCACCAGGTCCCCCATTATCATAAACCAGTCCTTTGCATGTATGAACAACTTTATTACCAGTTACCGGTAGTAATAAAGCTTTTGCTATACTATTATCGACTTTAAAAGAATCTACCAAAATACTTTCTCCTTTCAGAGATAACTTCCCTTCCGGATCTAATTGAAGAAATATATAATAGGTTCCGTTTTGAGCAAAACCATGTTCAGAAGGAATAAATGAACCTGCATATGGGTCAAACATATAGCTAGCTACATCAGTGAATGTACCTGCAGCTAGTTGTACAGAGGCATTTTTAATATCTTTCGTAGTACCTGCTTTTACAATCCAATCAAGGTTTGGAATAGTTCTTAATTCTCCATCAGATTCAGCTTTAAATTCAAAACTAAACTTATTATCTGCATTATTAGCTTCCGGAGTCAGCTCCCAGTCTTCTATGGATGCAGAAACAGTAGGTTCTACAACGTAAATACTATCTATCGAAAAATTATTCGTTTCATCTGACTCAGGGAATAGATTATCATAATCCATTACTGTGAAAAAATAATATTTCCCAACAGGAACGTCCAATGGAATCTGCAATACCCCTTCATTGATGTATGTAAATGTTCCTTTGTAGATAGAAGTATAAACATCTTCATAAACCTTCAGGTCATTTGCATCAAGGATTTTATCCTTGGAAATAAAATAGCTCATCGTATAAGGACCGGTAGGAGTTTCTGAAGCATTTTGAGGAGATGATTCCGTTCCAAGATTTACTCCCTTCGACACAGTATCCAAGGGAATTCCGGACCCCTCGCTAAGATAAAAATCATATGAAGGATATTCATCTAAACACTCAATAGTGAAATCCAGGCCAGATGCTTCATATCCAGTTTTAAATCTTAAAGTAATGGCCCCATTTACAGGTGAACCGTAGAACACATCGTTAAGACCGGAGTTTGATACCAGAAAACTTTCAAAAGTCATAGACTTTGCACTGGTATTATCGCCGAAATATATTTCAAGCTCAGAAAAATAAGCTGTGTAATCATTTAGCGTAAGTTTGACAAACTTACCATTTTCAGGAAGTATGGTCACTATACCTTCAGAGTCGGGAGTATAATTTCCATCACTCCCACCATCGTCATATAAATGACCAGAACATGTGGTAATAGTAGTACTCCCGGAAGTCGGAAATTTAAATGTTTGAGCGGCCACATCAGGATTAAAAAAAATGGAACCGACAAGGATTAAGGATGCTAATTGTTTAGATAAAAGTTTTTTCATAGAAAATAAATTGACAAAAATTAAAATTTCAATAAAGATAGTAGATTATTGGAATTACTTATGACTCAGAAAATGATCATTCAATATTATTTTTTTCACCATTAAAAACGAGATCTCTTCCCCTTTCAGCTTATTTTTTCTTAACATTTCTCCTAACCCCTTGTTTAAACATAATAATCTTCCCTTAGACGACGTGAATTTAACATATAAATATTTTTATTATATATCTATACTACTTTGGCTTTTTGTGATACATCAAAGCATTGCACAAAAGCAACAACCTCCCAAAGGAATCCTTATTACAACTATTCCTAACAAGAATTATAAAGCAGGATTTGCGAAAAGAATACTTCTCGGAACTCATTACAGAAAAGAATGGACTACACCTATTCAGGTAAAAGTATTCAAAGCCGATACTGCTTATGGTGGCCTTACGCCAATCAAACAAGGCGGCAGCAGACAGACAACCAATCTCCACCTCAAGGATTCAATTGGACGACAATATGTAATAAGGTCAATTAACAAAACCCCGACGCGTGTTCTTGAAGATGAGTTGCAAAAAACAGTCATTGCAAAAATTCTGCAAGATCAGGCCTCATCAGAAAACCCTTACGGACAACTCGTAATTCCTCCCCTTGCAAGGGCTGCAAAGGTCTTTTATACAAATCCTAAGCTCATCTATATCCCTTATGATTCTTCTCTAGGCATATATGCACCTACGTTTGCAAATATGCTTGCATTTATAGAAGAGCGTCCTGATGAAGACATGTCTCACCTTGCCAGTTCAGGAAATTCAAAGAACGTGGTGAGCACCAGAAAAATGTTTGAAAAAAAATTTAAAGACAATGACAATATTGTTGACTACAGATTATTTGCCAGAACCAGACTATTTGATATGCTTATCGGCGACTGGGGGAGACACGATGACCAGTGGAGATGGGCAACATATGACTATGGCAAAGGAACATTATTCAAACCTATACCAAGAGACAGGGACCACGTATTTTATAAAGCAGACGGAATTATTCCCTATATAGGCAGCCGGAAATGGGCAATACGTAATAATGAAAATTTCTCTTATAAATACAAAGACATTGTAGGTCTTAACATGAGTGCAAAATCATTGGACAGGCCATTGCTTGCGCCTTTAACCAAACAAGACTGGCTTGATATAGCAGACAGCCTTAAAGCAGAATTAACAGACCAGGTAATAGAAGATGCAGTTAAACATATGCCTGAAAATATTTATCCTCTCCATGGAAGTGAGATTATCTCAAAGTTAAAATCACGTAGAGATAAACTTGGAAAGGCTGCTTCAAAATATTACAAATTACTCTCAAAAGATATTGATGTAACAGGCTCATCAAAAAAAGAGACCTTTATTGTCAACAGACTGGAAGACCATAATACAGAAGTTACTGTATTGAACAGCGATTCAGACACTATATTTCACAGGCTTGTATTCGGAAAGGAAACAAGAGAAATCAGGCTATATGGACTAGGAGGAGATGATATATTTAACATCACAGGAAAGCGTAGAGGACATTCTCAAGTGAGGGTTATTAAAGACGAACAAGCAAAAGAACTTAATGACACCACCAATAATGCAAGTTTCTTCAATCAATATGCATATGTCTCCGGAAACCTGGGAAATCAGTTAATGAATAATACTAAGATCATTTTTATGAGATCGGATGCACGCAACTCGGATTCAACTTCATACGACCGATCAGATTATCACTACAATTTAACCACCATCAGACCCTCATTTCAATACAACGTAGATGATGGAATTTTTCTGGGGATTGGTGTCTTGAGGAAATCATTTGGATTCCGAAAATATCCTTATGCCTCATATCAATCAGGAACCATCAACTATTCAACCCGAACACAGGCTTTTTCGATCAACTATTTCGGTGATTTCAAGAAAGTAGCAGGAAAGTGGAATCTCATGTTGGATGCACTGATCTTCGGCCCTAAGTATGCTCTTAACTACTTCGGAATGGGTAATGAAACAGAGATTCCGGCAGACACCTCTATAGATTACTTCAGGGTAAGAGCCCATAACTTCAGGTTTTCACCGCTGTTTTATAAAAATTTAAATACCAGAATGATATTTGGAATAGGCCCACAATTTCAATATGTGAAAATTGAGGACACCCCAGATCGCTTCATATCAACACCGGAAGCAGAAACAACACCTAGTGATTTTGATAATAACAATTATCTGGGGGTAAAATTATTCTATCAATATAATACCCTTGATAATAATATCTTTCCAAAAAAAGGAATAAGGTTCAATACTCAAATTACCTATTATAAAGAGATAAGCAGGACTCAGCAATTTGTAAACATAGCTCCGGACATTTCATTTTTCTATACCCCAAAATTTATGAGGTTTACCACTTTCGCCACAAGAATCGGTGGAGGCACTAATATTGGATCATTTAAATTTTTCCAGTCCAATACCCTGGGAGGAACTACAAATCTGAGAGGGTATAGAAGAACCCGTTTTTACGGACGATCAAGTTTCTATCAAAATATTGAAGCCAGAATAAAATTAGCTGATGTTAATTTTTACCTTTTTCCAGGTAAAGTTGGGCTGATTGTATTTTTCGATTATGGCCGTGTATGGGCTGATAATGAAAAGTCCCGTGAACTTCATTATGGATATGGACCTGGACTTTTCCTTCAGATACATAACAGATTAGCAGTTACTGGAACTTATGGTTTAGGTGCAGACAAAAGCTATTTTAACCTTCAATTAGGATTTTTATTTTAAAAAGTTGCATTATTTACAAAAATACCTATTTACGGGATTGAAAAATACTATAATAAATTAGAATATTGCAACGTTATAAGATAAAATCAAGTAAAAGAGGCAATTAACCTTCTAAATTTTTCAATTATGGCTAAAATGTTAATGGAGCTCAAAAGTCACAAAGAAAATTACCTGACAATAAATAATGATGCTTCAGACCTCGGAATTTTGGAATTCTATGGAAATCATAATGATTTAACAAAGCCTTACTATATTCAGATCAGGTCGGTTAAAAATCCTGTTATAAAAGGAGAATTTATTAAAAATGATAATCATGCAGAGACAGAAGCAAAAGTTTATCTCTATTTTGATGAATTTACTTTTGGCAAAATATGGACCATCGTAAGCAGTAGTTCCTCTATTTTTTTAGACCTTTCCGTAAGTGAAAGTGAGCATTTCAGGTTTGACAGACATGGAGAACTTATATATACAAAAAAATATACTTTCAAAGAAGCCTCAATAAAACTGAATTCATTTCATCAAAAAGAGTGGGTATATTAAAAAAACAATTCACTGATAGTAATAATACAATAAAGTAAAGAGACGACACCCTAATAGCTTATTTTTTAAAAACAATTTTCCAGTCATCTTTAATACTTATAACATTCCATCCATTAGCGGCAGCAGCCTGTAGAGAAGCATTATCCTTTTCCTGATAGCTGAATTCTCTTGCAGCATCATTGTGATTTATCAGGAGCTGAAAAGATGGTCCTTTTCTTTCATCTGAATATGTAAGCATCGCAATATCTCCTCCTGATCTTTCGTTTCCAGCGATAAACACAGGGACTTTCCCTATATGATAGCAGATATTGACAGGCTTTTCTTCCTTATCATTAAAGCTCTGTATTACCGTATCTCTCCATAAAGTATGCTTCCCATCCACTTTCTTAAAATCCATTTTGAGTGTACTACCTATGACCTGCTGAACAGGGATTCCATACATATCATCTGAAAAAGCCCTGATAAATTCTACATTACCTCCTGAGCAGATCCAGGTTTCAAAACCTTTACCTTTAAGAAATGCCATAAGCTCCAGCATGGGTTGATAACCTAATTCAGTATAAGGTACATTGAACTTTGGATGCTTCTCCGACTTTAGAAAGGTTGTAATATCTTTTTCAAACGTGCCCTCCGTTTTATTGCCATATGCCGCTACTGCCAATTGCAAGATTCCTTTGTGGTTATTCTTTTCAAAGAAACCAGTATCTTTTTCCATCACTGCTTTAAAGGGTTCTTTGTTTTTCAAAGATGGATCTTTGGCAACCATTGCTTTTACAGTCTTTAGTAAGAATATCCCCTCAACCAGTGGCTGCTCCGGCCACAATGTTCCATCATTGTCAAATACAGCTATGCGATCTTCAGGTTCAACGTAATCATTGCTCCCTTCTCTGGTCACCTTTTCCACAAACAAAAGGATAGCCTTTTTATTCATTCCCTCTTTCCATGAAGGCAGTGGATCAACATTTTTCAGATAATTTACAGAAGAAAATAAAATTGCAATGATTAATGAAAGAAGCAATGGCAAAGCCCTTTTTAACACTAAATTCATTTGTAATTATTTCTGGTAACCTTTATTATTTATTTCATTCCTGCTTTTTCCCAAAACAATTCACCTAATGAAACACAGATATACTTTTTGCTTTAAGCTTTAAGCATTTAGCTTTAAACTCTAACAATGCACCTAAACCCTATATGACATGCTCCTGAATCAATCATTTGAGGAGAGCGGGCTGCAGGCCTGAAACGAAAACAATAATTTGGAGCACAAAGATGACTTCCTCCTTTAAGGACCTTTCTGGGAATTTTTATATCTGGCTGGTGAGGGTCTAAACTTGCATCTTTTTCTCCTCCTCTGGGATTGGATGGGATACAACAAGTCTTTGCCTTATCTACCTTATGCCTTGAGATGAACCAGTCCTGTGTCCATTCCCATACATTACCGCACATATCATGCAAACCATATCCATTTGCAGGGTAAATCCCAACAGGAGATGTTCCTTCATAACCGTCAAGATTAAAGTTCTGCCAGGGGAATTCGCCTTGCCAGAAATTGGCCATCATCTTTTTATTAGGAGTCATCTCATCCCCCCACTCAAAGACTTTACCTTCCAATCCACCTCTCGCGGCAAACTCCCATTCTGCTTCTGTGGGAAGTTCTTTACCAATCCATTTAGCATAAGCTTCCACATCTTCCCAGGCCACATGTGTGACAGGATGTTCCCATCTCCCTTCCAAATCACTTTTTGGGCCTTCAGGATGTCTCCAGCTTGCCCCATGGATAAAAGCCCACCAGTTCATGTAATTATTGAGATCAACTCTTTTTTCCGGCTTCTGAAAAACAAGAGAACCAGGATAAAGCATGGCAGGATCAGCTCCGGGATAGTCTTCTCCACTCAGAGGTCTCTCTGCAATTGTAACGTAAGAAGTCTCCTGAACAAATCTTTCAAATTCCTGATTGGTAACGTTGAACTTATCCATCCAGAAACCTTCTACCTGCACTTCATGGGCAGGACTTTCCTCAGGATAGTGTTTATCCGAGCCCATTTTAAACTTCCCACCAGGCACCCATACCATGCAAGGATGTGGTTCATTATTAACCAAATTAGATTTATCAGGGCGAATAGTAATATCTTTCATAGACATGCACAATTGTAAATCAATCTTACAAACATCTGTTAAAAATATATGTTTAAAAGCTAGTGTTGCTCTCTGATCCATTGATATCCATCTTTGCGTGCACGCATCATAGGTCTTCCCAATTCAGTATCAAAACGATATACATTTTCTTTTCCAATCTCCTCCAATAAATCTGTTCTATCCAGTTGATGATAGACAACCTGCCCCACTCCAACCAATTTCAATATACAATGATGTCTTTTGAGGTGTTCATGGTATTCTTTAATAACAGTAACAAAAGTACTTCCTATTTCTTTTCTTCCTCTTAGCCCAATAATTACAACAGAATGTTCTGCTTTATCTGCTTTTGGCAAAAGGTCTTTCAATACATATGCTCCAGCAAAAAAAAGACTACCTGAGGGATGGAGCATTACCACCTCCTTACTTGAAATTTGAGAGGGTGGCTGTATCTCCTTCAAAAAACCATCATCTGCTACTATAAGTGCTTTTAACTTCACTCTATTAGAAGCCTCTACAATATGCAAGAGAAATGTAAGCACCACAGAACCGAGTACAGCATATTGAATAGGAACAGCAAGTGTGGCTATAAAAGTAAAGCTCATAATACACCTGGCCTGAATACTTGTTTCCCATATTGTTAAAATCCCTTCCCTATTAATAGACCAAAAACCTGAAATAATTAAAATGCCGCCTAATGCCGCCATTGGCAAGTGTTCAATAAATCCGCTCATAGTGTATACAAGCAATCCAATCATAATAGCTGAAATAAAGGTAGCCCACCTGGAATAGGCTCCAGCTGATGTCAATACAGAGGTATGACTAACAGAACCTCCTACAGGTATTCCAGTAAAAAATCCGGAAGCTATATTAGCAAGCCCCTCTCCCCTCAAGTCCTTGCTGGAGTCCGGATATTTTCCGTCGGGATTTGGTCTCATATGACCAACGCCTGCTCCTTGTATGAAACCTATAAGAGCAATGGCTAATGATGAAATAAAAACATCCGGAATATTTTCATATTGAGGTAACATTAATGAAGGCAATTCATTAGGAATTTTATTTTCATTCCCAACAAGCCTGATAGGTGAATTTTTCACAAAAAAAGTTATCAGTGAAGCTGCCGTTAAAGAAAAAAACATTGAAAAATTTTTAAGTTTGGTTGTTGCAAGATAAAGAGTCATAATAATTGTCAACATTGCAATTCCCAAGGCATAAAAATTAATTTCTTTATAGTGTAAAATAACATCCAAAGCCTTCAGTACTTTATTACTATGCTTACTTCCATAATAACCTGAAATATCTGCAAACTGACTAAGAACAATTGTTAGTGCTACTGCACTCAAAAATCCTCGCATCACTGAGTTTGAAACAAACCTTATAAGATAGCCAAGTCTAAAAATACCCATCAGAATCTGAATAATACCGGCAAGAATGGTAATCAACACAAGAACGGAAATCTTTTCATCCTGGCTGATACCATGCAATGCTCCCCTTGTAGCTAAAGCCAAAGCCCCCGTAGTTGACACAACCATATATACAGAGCTAGTAGTCCATGATCCAATAAGAGGACCAATGATAGAAGCATACAAACCATGAATAGGATTCATACCAGCCATAGCACCGAGAGCCATACCTTCAGGTAAAGCAGCAATACTTCCTGTAGCAGCCGCAATTATATCCTGAGGAAACTTCAGCCTTTTGCCACCATGATTCTTCTTTTCATTCATTTTTAGGATAAAAAGATTTTATATTTTTAAGTGTGGTATTCCTTTTATAAAAAACATATACCTTGGAAAACTCAGCCGTGTACATAAGCACTATATTGCTATAAAAGAACCAAAGCTGAAAGGATAACAACGAAGCTGTCACACTGGTATCAGTTTCACTACCTACAATTACTATCATGATTTCCCTTCCTATCGCTTGCAATACACCTCCCAGAATTCCTGCAGGAAGGGCTTCCCAAATACTCACAGAATAAGGTGGCATGGATTTGAAAAAAAATGTATAAAGAACAGATATAAAAAAAACTTGTATTAAAACTTTAAATAATTCAATTCCAAAATCATTAACAAAGGAAAATACTGATGAATTGTTCAGATAAGGATGAGGTAATATTCCGTTAATCATTATAAAAATGGCGATCACAAACAAAGAAGATACTGTAGTTTTAACATCATCATAATTTCTTTTGATTGCTTCAATAACTCCAAAACGATCACGGATATCTCCCCATATAAGTTCTATGGAATCTTTCAGCTGTGCAAAATAGTTAACTGTTCCCAATATAAATGTCACAATAGTAACACCAGCAAAAGTCGATTCATTGGAAGGAGGAAAACCTTTCTCTCTTGTCAATAAAAACTTTATTACATCTACAAAATTGGGAGGAAAAAAATCAGCTATTAAAGGGAGAATTACTTCTTTAGTTTTTTGAAAACCGAATGTCTTTAAAGAAATTATGTATATAAATGCCACCAATGGAGCAATTGATAAAGTCTGGTAAAATGCCAGACCAGTAGCAAGATTTGTACCTTTATCCTTAACCCACTCCTTGTAAGCTTCAAAAATCAATTTCCCCAGAATGGAAAATTTCCTTACTATTGTAAACAAAATTACCCGGAACATTGATACCCTCCGTTTTCAGACAAAATGCTTCCATCATAAATACTTTTTCTTCTTTTTGTTTCTAATATAGAAGGCTTTCTTTAGAGTAGTGAAAGGAGCAATTTCTTCTGATAAGGGAAAACAATTTGAATATTATAAGTATTATATTAAATTATACCATTACTTCAGATGCTGGATTTCGAGGGAAGTACTATTTTAACCCAGGATATTATTTATGAAAAATTTACAGATAGTTACCAAAAGAATTGAATTAAAATTTGACAAAAACGGAGTTGCAATAACAGATGTAGAATCCATAATTGATGAACTTTCAAAGGAATTCAATATTGTAGACAATTTTCCTTCTGTTACATTCCAGGAAAATTACTTATATGTCACTTTTAAAGCATCGAAGAAAAACGCCAATAAATCAAGTATCGGATTCAACTTTGGCACTAAAGGGAATATTTAAGCCATTCTTTTCCCTGCATGTTTTAAAATATAAAATGATTATTAATTATTCCATTCACTATTTGGCTGATACATGCTCTTCCACTTTATGTACAGCCAGAATAGGTAGTTCAGGATTATATAGGATTTCTTTTGTCTGACTGCGAGAAAATATTTTTTTCAGAAAACTTCTTTCATGTGTTGCCAATACCAGAATATCAGCATTCTTACTTTTAGCATAAGCATTAATACCAGCTTCAATATCATCCCCTTCATTCAGATCAAAACTCATTTTCTTATACGATTGATTGAGGAGTAACTTTTCTAGAGCATATTTTATAAATTCTTCTTCCTCTTTATAATTATGCTTTTTCTGGATACTGAAAAAAGATATATGTGCATCGAACAACTGAGCTAGTTCAATTACAAAAGAAATTCCTTCTGTTTCATTTCCATTAAGATCAGTAGCATAAACTATTTGTTTGATCGGATGATATTCCACATTAGATGGCACAACCAAAACCGGACAGCCAGATTCTTCTGCTACTGTAGCTGTGACGGAGCCCATAAAAATTTTCTTCAAGCCTTCTGCCCCTTCCGTTCCCATAACAATCATGTCAACATTTTCCTTTCTTGCAAAATGTGGTATTTCATCTTCCGGAATTCCATATTTTACAACATAATCGTAAATTACATTATCTCCTTTGGGCAAACCATTGATGATATCCTGTAATCCACGCCTCGCTTCCTCTTCCGCTTCCGTCACAATATCACTGGACAAATAACTTGCAGTACCCGGTTCTATCGGAGTTATGTGATACAGATTTATTAAGATTAGTGATCCTCCAGTAATTTTAACTATTTCATTGGCAAAATTTACTCCTCTGTATGAAACATCAGAGAAATCTACCGGACAAAGAATCTTTTTCATAACCAGACAACTTTTTAATTCCCTTTTTGTATTCACAACAAACAAACACTTAAATATAGTTTTTTTCAACATTGAAAAGACTTTGTATCAGGTTTAACTGAAATCCTGCTGTAGTCTCGTGCAATGGATTTCCATTCATAATAATCAAAAAACTTCCAAGCTCTGAAATTTTATAATCCGCCAGTATAGTATGGCCATCGTAACTTCTGAATATTTTTTTAAAGTTAAGTTCCTCGGGAATATGAAGAGCCTGAAGAATCATTTTTGCCCTACATACTGCCTCTTCAAAATCATCCTCCTCGTGGCCTATAGTTCTCCACAGATGACTTAAGTATTCTGAGGGTTCAGGCAAAGAAGCTATTATTCTGTCTAAATTATCTTCCTCTGTAAAGGGAATATAATTATATAATTGAATTTCAAATGCCATAAATTAAACTTTAGCATATTCTCTTAAAGAGGCCAGCTGCTTGAATAAAGCCTCCTCCTTTTCTGATAAATTTTTAGGTAACTGAACAAGTACCTTTGCATATAGATCACCAAACTTTCCGGTTTCATTATATACAGGCATTCCCAGATTTCTTAATCTTAATACTTTACCACTTTCTGTTCCCTTAGGAATATCCAGTTTAATCATTCCCTTTAAAGTATTTACTTCTGTTTTACCACCCAGTATCAAAGTATACAAATCTACAGGAACATCAACGTACAAATTATCTCCTATGCGTTCATATTTATAATGCTTTACGACCCGTATAGTAATATATAGGTCTCCAGGTTTTCCTCCACCCGCTCCCTGGCCTCCTTTTTCTTTGAGCTTTATAATTTGTTCATCAGCAATTCCTGGTTTTAGTTTTATCCTTAAAGGCTGACCGTTAACATTTACAATTTTTTCTGTTCCTCTATAGGCTTCTTCCAGAGTTATTTCCAGTTCTGCCTGAAAATCGTTCCCTTTGTAAGCTCGGCCCCCGGTAGAGAATCCTCCTTTACTTTTTCCTGATCGGCTGAATATGTTTTCAAAAAAATCAGCAAAACTTTCTGCATCAAAGCCTCCGGAACTGCTATATTCATAAGTGCCACCTCCACCAAAAGGATTATAAGTCCCCCCTCCACCTTGGTTTTTCATTTGCTCATAATACTTCCAATTATCTCCCATCTCATCGTATTGCTTCCTTTTTTCAGGGTCACTAAGAACACTGTTAGCTTCATTTGCTTCCTTAAACCTAGTTTCAGCTTCCTTATCTCCCGGATTTTTATCAGGGTGATATTTCACAGCAAGCTTTTTAAATGCTTTCTTAATCTCATTCTGCGAAGCAGTTTTGGAGACACCAAGTATTTTATAATAATCTTTATACTCCATACGATACAATCCTAACTCATAAACAAGTGTCGAATTAAGCTTGTTCTTTTAGAGCTGAAAGTCGAAAGTAAAAAGTAAAAAGAGAATTCAGGATTATTTTTAAAATAAATATGTTGAAAAGTAGTTGTTACCAAGGGAACTAAAATTCGTATCTAAAAGAAAGGAACCGATCAGGTCTTCTATTCTACATTTTTTTAAAAATGAAATTTAACAAACGACTACTTCTTTCAATACTATTATTATTGACCATCTCATTCTTTCTGCGAGGATGGTTATATAGATCTATTGTTACATATAAATCAATAGGACAAAGACAAAATTATTTACCAAAGGATAAAAAACTTATCTCTTATATTGAAATTAATGTAAAAAGTAATCCCACAACTGACGTTAAGGATATAATAAAAATAGGCCTTTCCACTACAGCAAAACTTTTAAATTATTCAGTTGCTCCAAATACGAATGATCCCAATAAGCTAATATATACCCAAACAGCGCATTGTGTTGGATATTCAGCCTGCTTTTCTACAACCTGTAACTATCTTTTTAAAAAGTATAATCTGGATAAAAATTGGAAAGCCAAACCACAAATAGCCCAGCTTTACCTATTTAAAACAAATGTTCACCAATTTTTTGATACCTTATTTTTAAAAGATCATGACATCGTCATCATTGAGAATCAAAAGACAGGTGAACTTTTTGCAGTCGACCCAACGTTAAACGATTATTTCTATATTGATTTTATTTCCTTCGAAAGAAACTAAAAGTAATTATTCAACAACTCTCATCTTCACACTTTTTGCTTTAAGCTTTCGACTTTTAACTTTGGACTTTCTGCTTTCAGCTTAAAACATCTATAATCTCGTCTGACTCAAAAACATGCTTATCCCCAACTTCATTGGCAATATGAACCATAGCTTCAGCTACTGTATGGGCCTCTATAGCCCTGTATTTTTTCATTTTACCCCGGAATAAAGGCCCTACCAATTTCATTAAAAACTTCCCGGCTTGCTCTCCGGGGCGAGACTCGCTTCTATTTCCAAGGAGGAAAGAGGGACGTAAAAAATAAACTCTGTTCTTTAAAATTCCGGTAAGTGTTTCTTCCATTTCCCCTTTAGTCTTCAGGTAGAAATTGGAGGTATGTGTGCTCGCTCCTATAGAGGAAATAACGATCATCTTCGAAATATCTGTAGCAGATGCAACCTCGGCTATAAGCTTTGGAAATCCAAGATCAACTTTTCTGAAAGCTTCTTTTGTTTTCGCCTTTTTAATAGTGGTACCGAGACAACAAAAAACATGATCGCCTGTCATTTCTGCTTCAAGCAAAGATTTGTTGTTTAATTCTGTGATAATCTCCTTAACTTTTTCACCAGCAAAGCCAGATGAGTGTCTTCCGAAAATTTTTATCGAATCATATCTTTCATCATTTATTAAAATGCCTGTGAGCTCCTTCCCTACTAATCCTGTTGCTCCAAATATCAATGCTGTTTTACCTTTTTGCATATCTTTAAATCTTTTTCAAATATCCCACTTTAACTTTGCAGATAACAATTTGTATAAAAATAAAAAAATAAAAGGTGTTAAACAGACTTAGTCCTTGTTTAACACCCTTTATTTTTCAATTAAGCTATATACTTTATTATTCAAGAATTTCCTCAATAGACTCCATCTTCTCGTCAGTATATTTACCCTTCAATGTGAGTACAATATTACCATCCGGATCCAGAACAAAAAAATACGGAATCTCTTTATCCTTCAATTGCAGAGGATCTTTATAATTATCCATATCTCCTTTATAAAAAACCACATGCTGATGAAGTCTTTTATCCAATGATTCTTTTGTCTTTTTCATGGCTGTGGCAGCAGCAGCTTTGTTCAATCCTGTGAACATCGGAACAAAATACATATTCACGTCATACTCAGGAATAAGAACATTCGCCTTTTTATTTCCGGGACGAAATGTATTCAACATAGGATTCATCCAGCTTGTAAGATCCTCTTCTGCCTTTTTTGAAAAAGCAATACCCACCAATGTATACTTACCTTTGGTGCTCGCAGGTAAGGTCACAGTTTGTCCATCTACTGTTACACCAGATAGTTCTGGAAATGCTTTGTTTTTTTGTGCGAAAGAACAAACAGCGAAACATATCGCTAATAATGTCAACAAAGACCTATTCATATTTTTACTTTTTTGTATCAAATTTAGAATTTTTTGGAAAAGAATAACAAAAGAACGATCATATGTTCTAAGATGTTGAATTTAAAAGGTGTTATTTATTAAAAGTTTTAAGATTATGATTCGAGGAGGAGAAGGTCCGAGATTAATTCCTGCCGGGGATTTGATAGGAACCAAAGTAAAAAACTTTGAAAATGAAGAGTTGGGCCGTATTAAAGATATAATTATTGACATGGAATATGGAGCGGCCTCATATGCGATTCTAACACATGGAGGTTTTCTCGGAATGGGTGAAAAATTATATGCAGTACCGTTCGGAGCACTTGAATTGACCCCAGAAAGAGATTCTTTAACACTTGATGTATCAATGGAAAGACTGCATGAAGCTCCCGGATTCGTTGCAGAAAACTGGCCTGAAACACCTAGCTATGAATATCTTACTGATGTCTACAACTATTTCGGTTACGAACTTTACTGGCTGGAACCCAGAGAAAAATAAAAATTTGTGAATAACCGGAGAACCAAGTTTTCCGGTTTTTTCCATTATTAATGTATCTTTGGCAAAATTTTAATTATGGCGTTAGAATTAACAGGAAAAGTTGTTAAAATCCTTCCGGAACAAACCGGCTCCGGAAAAAATGGAAATTGGGTAAAACAAGAGTTTGTAATTGAAACCACCAATGAGCAATACCCAAAAAAGGTTTGCTGTTCCGCTTGGGGCGACAAAGCTGGAATTGTTAAAAACCTTAAATCAGGTGATGAAGTGAAAGTAGGTATCAACATTGAATCAAGGGAATACAATGAACGTTGGTATACCGATGTAAGAGCCTGGAAAATAGATACAATAGGAGGTGGTCAATCTTCAGATGAACCATCAGGAGGTTATGCTTTCGGTGCTGATTCAGGAGAATCTACAGACGATCTTCCTTTCTAAAAATAAAATGATTACGGAAAAAATCAGTCAGCTGCTTCGTGAAGTAACCTTTCAGGCTAGCAGGAGCAGCGGGCCAGGAGGACAGAATGTAAATAAAGTCAATTCCAAAATTGAATTGATTTTTTCCGTAGCTCATTCATCACATTTTACAGAGGAAGAAAAACACCTACTTTTTAAAAAGCTTGGCCACAAAATTAATTCTGAAGGAGAGCTAAGGGTGGTTGCGCAAACAGAAAGAACTCAGACTGGAAATAAGAGACTGGCTGAAACCAAATTTATTCAAATCATTGAAAATGCTTTAAAAAAGCCCAAGAAGCGAATAAATACAAAGCCTACACTTTCCTCCGTCGCTGACCGAAAAAATCTGAAGAAA
Source organism: Sporocytophaga myxococcoides (assembly GCF_000775915.1). Lineage (NCBI taxonomy): Bacteria > Pseudomonadati > Bacteroidota > Cytophagia > Cytophagales > Cytophagaceae > Sporocytophaga > Sporocytophaga myxococcoides. Next base: position 255,787 of record NZ_BBLT01000008.1, on the reverse strand, counting down.
AAACTTTCCGAAAAGAAATCTCTCCGGAGAACAAAATTCTTTGATTGAGCTTAAATATTAACTTTTTAAACCATTAAAAATGAAACTAGTCAATGTATTTGCTGCGGCAGGATTGGGAATTTTAGCCTTGTCTACTCCCTCTTTGGCGCAGAAAAAATCTAAAAAAGGAATGGAACAACAAACTTTTACATTAAAAACCAAAATCGACACTGTTAGCTATGCGCTCGGTGCCAATATTGCAGAAAACCTAAAACAACAAGGTTTTGAAAACTTAAGCTTGGATGCATTTGCTCAGGCTTTTAAAGATGTAGCTGACAAAAAACAATTACTGGTTTCTTCAGAGCAAGCAAGAAATATTCTGAACGAGTATTTTGCTCAACTTCAACAGGAAAAAGCAAATAAAAACCTGGCTGAAGGACAAAAATTCCTTGAAGAAAATAAAAAGAAGCCAGGTGTTGTAACATTGCCAAGCGGCTTACAATATCAGGTAATCAAAGAAGGTGATGGCCCTACTCCTAAAGCAACTGATAAGGTGACTACTCACTATCATGGTACTTTAATAAATGGAACTGTTTTCGACAGCTCTGTAGAAAGAGGTCAACCAGCAACTTTTCCTGTAAACGGTGTAATTCAAGGTTGGGTAGAAGCACTTCAACTTATGAAAGTAGGTTCAAAATGGAGACTGTTTGTACCTTCTAATTTAGCTTACGGAGAAAGAGGTGCCGGAGAATCTATCGGACCAAACACCACTCTCATTTTCGAAGTAGAATTACTTTCTATAAGCCAATAAAAATTAAATCCCTGCGTGCAGGGATTTTTATTTAAACTTAACCCATCAATTATCTTGACATTTGAAGAACTTAACCTAGATGATGCAGTTCAACAGGCTCTGAAAGACATTGGATTTAAAACGCCCTCTCCTGTTCAGGAACTCGCCATCCCCGCCATCCTCGACAATAAAGATGTTATAGCCTGCGCCCAGACAGGTACCGGGAAAACAGCAGCTTACCTTTTACCTATTATCCATAGAAACCACCTTAATCCACATCCTGGTATAGACACCCTGATCCTGGCGCCGACAAGAGAACTTGCTGTTCAGATTGATCAACAGGTAGACGGATTCAGCTTTTACACATCGGTAAGTAGCATTGCTGTGTATGGAGGTAATGACGGAAGCGTTTGGGAACAGCAGAAAAATGCACTGAAGCAAGGTTCCCCTATTGTAATTGCGACACCAGGAAGACTGATTGCCCACCTTACATCTGCACAAATCTCCTTTGCAGATCTGAAACATCTGATTTTGGATGAAGCAGACCGTATGCTGGAAATGGGGTTCTATGATGATATTGTTAAGATCATCAATTACCTTCCAAGACAAAGACAGAACATACTTTTTTCAGCAACCATGCCTTCTAAAATCAGGCAGCTGGCAGATAAAATATTATTCAGACCTTTGCAGATCAATATAGCTATATCAAAACCAGCAGAAGGAATTGATCAAAGAGCATATATGACTTACGATGCTCAAAAGCTTCCTTTGATCAAAGAACTGTTACAAGGAAAGGAAGATGAGCTTCCATCTATAGTCATTTTCTGCTCTACTAAACAAAATGTAAAAATACTTGAGAAAGAGCTAAAGAGACTGAACTTCTCTGTAAAAGGATTTCACTCAGACCTTGAGCAATCTGAACGGGAGCAGATCATGAACCTTTTCAGAAACAGAGAGGTGCAGATTCTGGTAGCAACGGACATTCTTTCAAGAGGTATTGATATAGAAAATATTAACCTGGTCGTGAACTACGACGTGCCTCATGATGCAGAAGACTATGTGCACCGTATAGGCAGAACAGCAAGAGCATCAAGTACTGGTATTGCCATCACTTTTATCAATGAGAAAGAGATCCGAAAATTTAACAGGATAGAACAACTAATAGAGAAAGAAATACCCAAACTTCCTCTTCCTGAATTTTTGGGTGAAGGTCCGGCATATGAGATTAAATCCAAGCCCAAACCTTCACAAGGAAAAAAGAAAAAATTCTTTAAAAAGAAAAAAAACAATACTAACAACAAATCATGAGACGGGTCATCGTATTTACTTTCACAATCCTCTTAGCAATTATATTTAGAAGTTACAGTCAGCAGATTCAGGTTGTAAACTATGAGCAATTAGATAAAATCATAAATGATACTAAGGATTCTGTTGTAGTTGTTAATTTCTGGGCTACCTGGTGCAAACCATGCATTGAGGAACTCCCATATTTTGCAGAAGCAGGAATGTCAAGTAAAAATAAGCCTGTCAAGTTCCTCTTTGTATCAATGGATTTTACCTCAAAAAAAGATAAAGCGGAGGATGTATTTTCAAGAAGCAAACTGCCCGGAAAAGTTGTGCTGCTAAATGAAGATCCGAATATCTGGATCAATAAACTTAATCCACAATGGGGAGGCGATATTCCTTATACCTTTCTGCAGGATAAAAAAGGAAATCGTACCCATTACCCAAAAACCTTTGCAACTTCTGAAGAACTTATTAATTTGATCAAAAAAGAATTAATCAAACAATAAATTTATTTTATGAAACACATCATAGCGATCTTGTTTTTGTTCTCAGTTTCCATCTCTATAGCTCAGACTACAGGATACAAACCAGGTGATAAGGCAATTGATTTCTCATTAAAAAATATTGATGGCAAGAATGTATCATTAAAAAATTATACTGATGCCAAAGGCTATATCGTGGTTTTTACATGTAACCATTGCCCTTATGCAAAAGCATATGAAAGCAGAATAGAAGAGCTCAATAAGAAATATGCATCAAAAGGATATCCTGTAATAGCTATTAATCCAAATGACCCTATTGCATATCCCGAAGACTCCTATGAAAACATGCAGAAGAATGCTGCAGAAAAACATTTTACATTTCCTTATCTTCTGGATGAAACACAGAATATAGCAAAAGCATATGGGGCCCTTAAAACTCCTCATGTTTATATCCTGAAAAAAATTAACAATGAACTCATTGTAAAATATGTAGGTGCTATTGATGACAATTCGGAAAGTGCGAAAGATGTGAAGAAGAAATATGCTGAGAATGCCCTTAATGAATTACTTCAGGATAAAACAGTTAAAGAACCTGAAACAAAGGCTATAGGATGTAGCATTAAATGGAAAAAATAATTTTTAATAAAAAAGAACCCTATTACATCAAGGGTTCTTTATTATTATTATTATTATTATTATTATTATTATTATTATTATTATTATTATTATTATTATTATTATTATTATATGTAGGCCTATATCTTTTTTTGTTTCTTTCCGGTAATCTGATTATCTGACCGGTTTCAGTAACTGCATACTTATTGGGAGGAGTAATCAAAAAATCATCCTTTATTTCTTCAGCCCTAATTTTTTCAAGCCTCTTTTCGGGTTGCTCTTCAGGTTCAGTGGTCTTCCCGGTATATCCATTCCTCTTTTTACGAAAATCGGATTTAAAAAACTCATATAGTTTTACAGACAAATCATGCATTGTTTGCTTCCACCCTTTCATCATCATCTCTTTATAAAAAGAACATAGATAGTTTTAGATCGGTTTCAATGAAACTTTTCAATAAAATGTTTTTTGTCATAGTTTTTATTCAATTAATCATAGTATCCTTTCTTATATTAGCGATATACTATATTAACCTATACTAAATATATTGTGGCAGATTACTTACTGGATGACTTCTTTTACCTTGCGGAAGAATGTATGTGCATCACAAGTGGAGATGGATACTTTAAAAAAGTAAATCCCGCTTTTGCAAAAATGCTGGGTTATAGTGAAGAAGAAATTTGTACGATGCATTTTTCCTGCTTTATATACCCTGATGATTTAAAAATTACTTCTAAAATTTATAAAAGCTTTGGTCAGGAAACATTCCATCAAGACCCGCTTGAAGTCAGATATCTTGCTAAAAACGGAAATGTCAAATGGATAAAGTGGAATAAAGTACTAAAGGTTAATGACAACACAGTTTATGGTATAGGCAGGGATATTACCGAAACCAAAAGATTTGAATCTGAAATTGAAGACAACAGGAACAAACTTTATGAGATCATTGAGTTAGTCCCCCATCCTATTTTTCTTAAAGACAGCCAAGGCCGGTATATCCTGGTAAACAAGGCGCAGGCTGAGCTCTTCTGCACCACCATCCACAATTTACTTGGGAAAGATGACAGTTACTTCATTAAGGATGATAACGAATTGAGAGGTATTCAGGAAAGTGATATTAAAGTAACCCTCCTTAAAGAAATAGTTACACTCCCGGAACAAAACATAACCCACCTGGATGGCACGAACAGAATACTTCATACAACAAAAGTTCCCTTTATCAGTAATTTTGATAAAGAAGTTAACATCCTTGGTGTCTCCATTGATTTAACAGAGGTCAAAAATGCAGAACAGGAACTTAGAAAGATCAATTTTGAACTCGACAGTTTCGTTTACAGAGCATCACATGACTTGAGAGCTCCACTCTGCAGTATCACAGGATTACTTAATCTGATCAAAAAAGAAAAAGATCCTATGATTATCAATGAATGTATTGAGCAAGCTAAAAGTAGCGTCAAAAGACTCGATTCCTTCATTGCGGATCTGACCAATTTTTCAAGAAACAACCGTCTCAGAATTATTTCATCTAAAATCAACTTTACAGATATTGTTAACGAATGCCTGGAAAGTCTGAAATTTATGGATAATGCAGATCAGATTAAAATAGAATTGAGTACTGAAGAACACTACGAATTCTATAATGATGAAAATAGGTTGAAAATCATTTTCATGAACCTGATATCCAATGCTATCAAATACCATTCGCTTGAACAACCTTATCCCTTTCTTAGAATCAGGATCTTTACTTCTGAAACAGGTGCAAAAATTGAAATTGAAGATAACGGATCAGGAATAGAGATCTCCTATCATCAGAAAATTTTTGAAATGTTTTTTAGAGCTTCAGAGAAATCCTTTGGCAGTGGTCTTGGATTATACATCGTGAAACAAGTGATAGACCGGCTCAATGGCAGTATATCATTAAAATCTGAAGTAAACCGCGGAACTATTTTCAGCATTACCTTACCAAACCAGGATTAATAATTTAATCTATTATTTTAAAAGCCCTTTTTAAAAGCTGAGTTAAAACCACAGGCATCAGGCTTATAATAAATATCCCTCCCCATATCTCAATCGTAAGCGGTTTTACCTGTAAAATTTTCTGAGCAACTGGAAATATTCCGGTAATAGCCAGGAGGGCTATACAAAATGCAAGAGCCAGCCAGACAAATTTATTTCTTGTAATCTCGTTCACAAAAAACGAACTCTTCGCTGAAGATAAATTAAAAACATGCCAGAGCTGAGCAAGAGCCAGGGAATAAAATATCATATCCTGAATTATTGCAGGTTCATCAGCAAAATGTTCTTCAAAAATCAATACTCCGCCAATGATAGAACCTGAAATGCATAGGCAATAAACGACAAGTGATTTCCAGTCATTTCCATCAAGAATCGAAGATTCCGGATTTCTAGGAGGAAGTTTCATTATATTTCTTTCTCCCTTACCCAGCCCCAATGCCAGTGCAGGAAAAACATCGGTAATGAGGTTAAGGAATAAAATCTGAATCGGTAGCAAAACAATTCTTGGGTCTATAAATCCTGAAGCAACTACTAAGAAAACTTCACTCAGGTTACAGGATAAAAGAAAGATTATAAACTCCCTTATATTTTGAAAGATAACCCTTCCCTGAAAGATAGCTTCTACGATAGAGACAAATGAGTCATCTTTTAAAACAACATCAGCCGTTTCTTTAGCTACCTGTGTTCCTCTAGTTCCCATGGCTATTCCGATATCCGCTTTTTTCAGTGCAGGTGTGTCATTAATACCATCACCTGTCATAGCTACAATATTCCCCTCATCCTGATAAAGGCCAACAAGATCTAACTTCTGTGCAGGTGTGACTCTGGCGAAAACGCGTGTATTCATTACTCGCTCCTTATCCTGCCCATGTATATCAAGCGCCTGAAGTTGAGAGCCTGTCATCAGTGCGCTTTCTTCTTCCTCATCTTCTACAATACCTACCTTCCTGGCAATGGTAAAACCTGTTTTAGGATGATCTCCGGTGACCATAATTACTTTTACTCCTGCTGTCTTACAACTTTCCATTGCAAAACCTATATCATGCCTGGGAGGATCAAGAAAACCTACGAGGCCGATAAATGTAAGGTCTTTAAGATACTCTTGTTCCTCCTGTGCCTGATGTTTTATTGCAAAAGCAAGTACCCTCAACCCCATCGATGAAATCCTCTCAGCCTCTTTATGCAAAAGCTCAATAAAAGAAGCATCAACAGGCAACACTTCTGACTCTTTAAAATATCTGCTACATTTAGAAAGGATTGCTTCAACAGAACCTTTTGCTGCTACTATAAACTCATCACCCGATCTGACCAATACAGCCATCATCTTAGTATCTGAGCTAAAAGGTTTCTCATTAACTCTTACATATTCATCCTTCAGAATATTTGTATCAATTCCACCGGAATGTGCGAGTCTCAGCAATGCTATTTCTATCGGGTCTCCGATGGCTTTTCCAGAAGTTATACCAAGGTTAGCATTGTTGCACAGAGAAGCGGTTAGATACAACTCATTCAGTGCGCTTTCAAAATCGGTTATTTCATCATTGAGAAAAGTATTTTTACGGTTATCAAAATTGCTTTTCAACTCAAACGTCTTGTGAGGAAAAGCGATCAAGTTTACCTCCATTACATTTTCAGTAAGAGTCCCTGTCTTGTCAGTAAAGATAATATTCGTTCCCCCCAGGGTTTCAACAGAATAAAGCTTTTTGATTATAGCATTTCTTTTTGCCAGTCTCAGCATACCGTAGGCTAGGGCTATAGTAGAAACAATTGGAAGCCCTTCTGGAATTGCGGCAACTGCAAGAGCAATGGCTGTCTCCACTATAATATAAAGTTCCTGCTTTCTCAAAAGACCTGCTATGATAAAGATACAAGCCATAGCTGCTGTAATCCAGATAAGAGTTTTGGTTAGCTTTTCAAGTTTGGCATCCAAAGGAGTTGACGTATTTTCTGCACTCTGGGTCATTGTTGAAATTTTCCCAAGCTCGGTATGCAAGCCAGTAGCAGTTACTAAAAAATATCCATTTCCTTTTATAACAGAAGTTCCTTTATAGACCATGTTAGTTCTGTCAGCCAAAGGAGTTAATTCAGGAAGAGGGTCACATAACTTTTCTACTGGAAGCGATTCACCGGTAAGTGGCGATTCATTTATCTCCAGATTATTAAGAGTTACAAGCCTTCCATCAGCAGGAATCATATCCCCTGCTTTAATATAAACAAGATCGCCGATTGCAAGTAAGTCAGAATTGATTTCGGATAATTCAGAACCTCTGATAACCTTGGCAAGAGAAATTTCAAGGCTTCTCAAACCTTCCATTGATTTCCTTGCCTGCAATTCAATAAAAAAACCAATAAGAGCATTAATCAGAATGACACCTCCAATGGCAATTGAATTAGTGGCATCATGAAAAAAAAGGGATATGAAAGCAGCTCCGGCCAGTAAATAAGTAATTGCATTCTGAAACTGCTCAAGTAAAATCCTGACAGTAGACTTTTCTTTTACAGCAGCTAACTTGTTCGGACCATATTGAGCAATTCTGCTATTTGCCTCATCAGCGGTTATTCCTTTCTTAGAATCAGATAATAAAAAATCCATAACCTTTTCTTCTGAAAAGGTATGGAATAAAAGTTCGAATGAAAATCCTGTTTTGTCAAGCACAAGAGTATATACAGAGGCCTAAGTTAAAGTTAAAATCAAAAACCTAAGTTAATTAAACCTTAACAAGTCTCAATATGTTTTTACATATACTTTTCAAGGAAAGCCCGGAAATCAGCCTTTAGATCATCAAATATCTCATTAAAGCTATCCATTCTCTCTTCAAGATTATAATGTTCATCAGCTGTCCGTTCATCAACTGCATTACTGAAATCCTTTTCAAATTCAGCCAGGACTCTTCCCATGCGATTGATATCATGTTTTAATTTTATAATTTCATCATGTTGAATAAAGAACTTGTTTTGAAACTGTTCTATCTGAATTTTAACATTCATATCAGTATAATCTGATGCAATCTCTTCAAGACGCTCCTGAAAAATTTTCAGTTCATCGTTACAAAACTCCAGCTTATTTAACCATAACCTTTCGTCAAAATGAAGCCAGGAGATCAATCTTCTTTTTTCATCTGCTATCATATAATTAACTTTTATAATTTTTTTCATTCAATAAGAACATAGGAAGCTCTACTCTATATAAGCTTTTATCAATCATACTTTTATAAAAAAGCCTTTTAAAGAATGAGCTGCTGTGCTTCATTAATGCAATCATATCTACATCCTCCTCAGAAAGAAAACTCTCAATAGCATCATACCGCTGCTCCGAAACAAGCATTTCAAATTTAACCTTTCCAAATTCATCAGTTGCTTTTACTTTTTTTCTCAATCTGTCAAATAGCACGATATCAAGACGCAGACTAATAGGATCTGCAACATGAAGAACTGTTACTTTGGCATTAAAGATCTTTGCAAAATTAACTACCTCATCAATTGCTAAGTGATCGTAATCGCGAAGCCCGCAAGCATATACAATATGCTGGAATCCCTGAAAGATAGCATCCGTGGGTACAGCAAGAACAGGACATGCCACATGATCAAGAGTTGAAATTGTAGTACTTCCAATCCATTTGGAAGTAATAGAATTATCATAAGCTCCCATTACAACCAATTCAACATTTTCTTTCTGGGCAACTTCTGCTATTTCATTTACAGCTACTCCTGAAGAAAACTTATACCCACAACTTACCCGGCTTCCATCAAAATACCTCTCTGAACTCACAAGATCACATGACTCACGTAATTTTTCCTTTGCTGAATACTCCTGATCTTCCAGTATTTCCTCCATCATGAAAGTTGGAATAGTAGGCTCTAGAACAGGAAGAGGCGCTGAATTGAATATAAGTACCTCTGATACTGCTTTCGCAGCTATACCTTTTGCAAAATCTAATGCATTATTAGAACTGTCTGAAAAGTCCGAAGCTAGTAGTAACTTTTCCATATCACCTACCTTTATTTGATAACATTAAAAGAGAGGAGATTAATTCGGATAAAATTAATTGAAAAATGATCTCAGTTTTTAAATTCTGTATTCTGAAAATAATCTATAATCGCATCGCAAACGATTTTAAAATTTAAAGGCAGATCTTTATCTGTATAAGGATGCCTGCCCCCAAAAGTATGATCCGCATTTTGAACAATTTTTAATTCTGAGGTTGGATTACTGTTTTTTTAATTTAAAAGCATGATCGATGGGCACTGTCGAATCTTCTGAACCGTGGATAATTAAAAGATGCTTTAATTTTGATGCAGCCGAGATAACATCTAGTCTTGATTTATTTTCAAAATAAGATTCCAGAAATTGAGGGTAAAGAGGCATTTTTTGCCCAGTTCTTGAATTATCTATAAACACTGTTTCTCCTTTTTTCCATAAATCAATGTCCCTGTCATTCAGAAATTTCTTCAGATCAGCAACTCCAGCCAGCGATACTACTGCTCTTACTCTCACGTCTTCAGCTCCTTTAATAATAGCAATTGCCCCTCCTCTGCTATGCCCGATCAGTATCAGTTTTCGTTGATCCCACTCATTTTCTGAAATAATTTCACCTTTAAATACATGATCAATCATAGCCTGAATATCTTCAAGTTCAATGATAAAATTATTCCTTCCGAAACCACTCAGGTCATTAAATTCCAAAGGGCTATCAAGGGTTGTCCCATTATGGGAAAAATTCATTTTAATAAAAGCATAATTCTTTTGAGTAAAATAATTCATCATCAGATCAAAATTACCCCAGTCCTTAAATCCTTTAAATCCATGCAGAAAAATAATCAGAGGTTTTTCCTTTCCATCTGAAATATAAGAAAGATCATACAATAGCTTTCTTGAACGATTAACCAAAGTCAATTCTCTGTTTTTAAGTAAAATAAGTTTTGCCATAAACGTCAGGTAAGTGCTACATGATAAACTACTGAAAACCAATACAGATTAAACTGATAAAGAATCCTGAATGATAATCATAATTTTAAATTAATAAAATATGATTTTTATAAGGTCAGCCCTTTGGAAACAGTATAAATAGATTGTAATATTGTACCATGGCTGTCAGTATTAAAGAAATACAAGCTCCGATTGAAGACGAAATAAGGGATTTTGAAAAAAAATTCAGGGATTCTATGAAAAGCAACGTAGTGTTGCTTGACAGAATCATGACCTATATCGTTAAACGAAAGGGCAAACAACTAAGGCCTATGTTTGTATTTCTTATGGCCAAAACATGCGGAGGTATAAGTGAATCTACCTACAGAGGAGCCGCACTTATTGAATTGCTTCATACAGCCACGCTCGTTCATGATGATGTGGTGGATGATGCTAACTACAGACGCGGATTCTTTTCCATTAATGCCCTATGGAAGAATAAAATAGCAGTACTTGTCGGAGACTACTTACTTTCCAAAGGATTACTCCTCTCCCTTCAGAATGATGATTTCAGCATACTTAAAATAGTTTCCAATGCAGTAAAAGAAATGAGTGAAGGTGAGTTGCTTCAGATAGAAAAAGCACGCAACCTTGACATTACGGAAGAAGTATACTTTGAAATTATCCGCCAGAAAACCGCCTCTCTCATAGCTTCATGTTGTGCTGTTGGCGCTGCCTCTTCCGGTGTCGATGCAGCCTCGATTGAAAATGCCAGACTTTTTGGAGAAAAGGTTGGAATGGCATTTCAGATAAAAGACGATCTCTTTGACTATAATACCCAAGCCGTTATAGGTAAACCAATAGGTATTGATATAAAAGAAAGAAAAATGACACTTCCCCTGATCTTTGCGCTTAGCAAAGCCAGCTGGTGGGAAAAAAGAAAAATCATAAACATCGTTAAAAATCAAAACGATAATCCAAAGAAAGTCGCTGAAGTAATTCAATTTGTGAAAAACTCCGGAGGTATTGCATACGCTACGGAAATCATGAATAATTACATGAATGAGGCAAACTCCATCCTTGAAACGTTTCCTTCCTCTCCTTACAAACAATCCCTTCAACAGTTGGTTAAATATACAATAGAGAGAGACAAATAATTTCTCTTATTGAATTTAAACTAATTGGGAAGAAATCATGAGAAGTCGTGCGTTAACTTTAAAATCTGTCAGAAAGAATGCTTACAGGTATACAGAAAGCATAGGAGATTCAGCTACAAAACTAGCTAAATCAGTGAAAAAATCTTTCTCCAAAATTGATTGGGAAGGAATGGGAAAGGATGCCAAAAAGCAATTTAATATCCTTTCTAAAAGAGGCCAAAGATTAGTTCATCAGGCTAAAAAATCAGCGAGATTATCCGCCAAAAAACTAAGAAAAAAAGCGTGGTACCGGGAATTAAAGAAGGGAACATTCTTTCCTAAAAGGGCCAGAATCATAAGAAGTTGGGCTATTTTAAACGCAAAATACATTCAACTTATGGTAAGCAAAAAAGCCAGAAGAGTGAATCGTATGTTAAATCCGGATTATCCTGCTTTAAGAAACTTTGCTGATGACACTTTGGCAATCACAAAGTTTTTCTTTGGAACTCAAATTCCAAGGTATACAGGACTAGCCCTGGAGAAAGTGAGATAAATTTAAGTAAATAAGACAATATTAAAAAGAGACTGTCTCCAAAGGGCAGTCTCTTCTATTTTATTACAATAAATAAACAATAAACCAGTGTTATAAGAAAAGTATATATTTTTTGAAGAATTTACTTTTTAAACAGTCCCTAACAAATAATCTACCAACCATAATTCACCACTGAGAATTAGGATTCCTAGCATATATATTATATTAATAAGTCACCAATTAAGATTCAATTAGTAATTCATGCTTTATAAAATTCAAAGAATAAATTTAATCCTAATTTATAATTATATTGCGTAAATTTTATTGATACTGTTTTTTTGTTATTTACAAAGTCTAATGATAAAGTCCCGTTATTCCTTAAACATTATTTATTTATTTGTTTTATTTTGTATAGAGCTATTTACCCTTTTCAAACCAAAATTTTTAGGATTCTACCTAAATCCTCTTGTAATGACTATCGCAGGTATTTTATTCTGCAAAATAGCATTTGAGCTTGATAAGGAAACCCACACTTTAACTCCCCCCAAAAATACCCAAAGCAACTATGGCTCAAAAGTATTTTTCATTTTGAGCGGATTTATGGGATTAGTCCTATTTAAAATATTTCAGGATTACCCTATGAATCCTGCAATTTCAGATATCATACCAGCAGTTACAGAGTAGTTGTCAAAAGATTTTTAAAAGGAGAATTTCCATATACTCCAATAAGTGATTTTGGCTGGACAATTCTTCCCAATTATTTTACATTTAGATGGTTACCATTTGTTTTTGCTGAATTTGTAAACCTGGATTATCGATGGGTAATATATTTCATTTTTTTAATAAGTATATTGTTATATAACAATTTTCTTTCCGGTCAAAACTTGCCCCAGATTGAGCATTATATCAAGCTAGCCATACCATTTGGTATACTATATTTATATGCCATTTATCATCCTATTGCTATTGGCGAGTCTATTGAATTAATGGATGCGTCTTTTTATTTACTGCTTGTATTTGCAATTTTCTCTAAGTCAAATATTTTTAGAGGAGTCGCATTAAGCATATGTCTACTATCAAGATTCTCTTTGATTTTTTGGACTCCTTTATATTTGTGGATTATATTTTTAACAGAAGATAAAAAGAATGTATTTAAGATTGTAGGTGTAATGGCCAGTATGGGAATGATATTTTATATTCTTCCTTTTTTGGCTAAAGACCCGACTATTTTAACTAACAGTTTTGAATACTACAAAATAGGAATTTTAGGAGAATGGAAAGGACAAGGTTGGCAACAACCTGGTGAAAAACCTTTTTCCATTTTTCAAGGGTTAGGCTTCGCCAGCTTTTTTTATGATTTTGTTGGTGGGGATCTTTCACAAAAAATAAGTAAGCTCCAATATGCTCAGCTAATATTTTGCATCTCTTCCCTCGCCTTAGCTGGTTATTTGTTTATCAAGAACAGAAGTCATATAAATGTTCAGTTTTTTTCAGTTTTAGCACTTAAATTTAATTTAATTTTCTTTTATGCATTTGTGCAGGTTCCTTATCCTTACTTGTTTTTTATTCCTGTTTATATCTCCATATATATAATATCATACTTCGCTTGGAATATAAAAAAAACACAAATATAAATATATTAAATTATGATTTATTATATTAAAACGTTAATTTGCACAGTTTCTAAGGCTTCAAAAACACCATTAATTATTTAAAAGCTAAGTATCAATGAGCCAAATATATATAGTACTTCCCGCTTATAATGAAGAGAAGTCTTTACCGAGTTTATTAAACAGAATTCAAGAGCTTAATGGTGAATTCTCAAAAGATCCTAAAGTAATCGTTATCAATGATGGTAGCAAAGATCAAACTCCACAAATTCTGAAAGATTACTCTACCAAAATGAACTTGCACTATGTTGATGTTTACCCAAATCAAGGACTTGCAAATGCAATCAGGACAGGTATTGAGGAAGTACTGAAATTTACACAAAAAGGTGATATTGTAGTCACTCTTGATGCTGATGATAGCCACAATCCTCATTTAATAAAGAGAATGGCAGGCATGATAAAAGAAGGAAGTGAAATTGTAATAGCTTCTAGATATCAGAATGGAGCCCGGATCATGGGACTAACAAAAATTAGAGAAATATATAGCGAAGTTGCAAGTTTACTTTTTAAAACAGTAGTGGGCATGAAAGGAGTGAAAGATTATACCTGTGGTTTCAGAGCTTATGATGCAGATTTTTTAAGGAAACTACAAAATTATTATAAAGAAAGACTGGTAGAAGAAAAAGGATTTAGCTGTATGGCAGAAATTCTATTAAAAAGTAATCGCTTCAATCCTATTATTCATGAAGTACCAATGATACTTCGCTACGATTTTAAATTAAGCGACAGTAAAATGAAAGTAGCGAAAACTATTAATCTTACACTTGGTCTTCTTTGGGCATACAGATTCAGCAAAAGATTTAAATAATCATTTTTAAAATAATGATTATTTCCAACTAGATTAATCATTTTATAATTTTATTCTACTTCTATTGAAAAAGGTTTTAATAATTTTTGGGACTCGTCCGGAAGCCATAAAAATGGCTCCATTAGTTAGAGAATTTCTTAAACATACTGATTTTTTTAATACCAAGATTTGTGTTACAGCTCAACACAGGCAAATGCTTGATCAGGTCTTGGATTTCTTCCAATTGAAACCAGATTATGATCTGGACATAATGGAACCAAATCAAACTTTACATAGTCTTACCGCTAAAATAATTGTTAATCTTAAACCTGTGTTGGATGAGTTTCAGCCTGACTATGTATTCGTCCACGGAGATACAACAACAACACTTGCAAGTAGTATTTCCTCTTTTTATTCAGGAGCAAAAGTCTGCCATATTGAAGCAGGATTAAGAACAAACAATAAATATTCTCCATTCCCCGAAGAAATTAACAGATCCGTTACAGGCAGAATTTCTGATTATAATTTTGCTCCAACAAACTCATCTAAGATCAATCTTCTGCGTGAAAATATAAATGAGGCTTCTATCCTTGTTACTGGCAATACTGTAATAGATGCCTTGAACGAAAGCGTTAAACTTATTAAGAATAAAAGATTTGAATCCATAGAAAAACTTAAATGCTGGTTAACCTTCGAAAATGATTTCATATTGGTAACTGGCCACAGAAGAGAAAATCATGGTGAAGGGTTTGAAAACATTTGTGCTGCACTTGATCAAATTGCCTCCCATGGCATAAAAATAGTTTATCCGGTTCATTTAAACCCCAATGTTCAAAAGCCAGTCTATAAATATCTGAAAGATAACCCTAACATTTATTTAATCGATCCACAGGCATATGAAGCATTTATTTGGCTGATGGAAAAATCAAAATTAATAATAACAGATAGCGGTGGTATACAGGAAGAAGCTCCAAGTCTTGGAAAACCAGTTTTAGTAATGCGAGACACAACTGAAAGACCGGAAGCAGTTGACGCTGGTACAGTTATTCTAGTTGGAACAGACAAGGATAAAATAGTCAAAGAAGCTTTAGATTTATGGAATAATAAAGAAAGATATGAATCTATGAGCAAACTTGATAATCCTTATGGAGACGGTAAAGCGTCAGAAAGAATTGTTTCCTTTATGAGGAATATTCCTTAAACAGAGATTATAATGACATTGGGTAATTCTAATATTTTATCATGAGAAATACCTTGTAAAATAAGTGACTTAAAAATTTGATTCTTTATTATTTTAAATTTAAGTCCATCTGTTGCTCAAGATTTTTTTGAGTCCTTAACTCAATTCTCCAACATAAATTGAATTGGCAGGTTATACCCCGGCTTGTCCTAAAGTATTTGCGAAAGGAACAACTTTGCAAGGGCTTTTTCATATAAAAACTTGTTATAAACAAACCTAAAACATTTTCTTTTAATTTACACTTTTGGGATAAAAATCAATTCATGTATGAAAACCTTTCTTACATTGATATTAATCATAGTTAATTTGTCCCATACCCATGCTCAATTGCGGTTACCATCTTTATTCTCATCAAGCATGGTTATTCAGCAAAACACTGAGATTCCTATATGGGGATGGGCGGGCCCAACACAGGATATCCAAATTCAGGTTAGCTGGGATACAACGATAATTCAAACTAAAGTCAGCAATACATCGTTGTGGAAAGCATCAATAAAAACACCTTCTGCCGGTGGACCACATACAATAACCATTACAGCTGGGGCTGAGCAAAAGTTGCTTGAAAATATACTTTCTGGAGAGGTATGGTTATGCTCCGGTCAATCTAATATGGAATGGAATATGAATTCTTCTGCTGATGGAGGACCATACTTAGAACAGATCAATGATCCCCTGATAAGATTATTCCAGGTACCAAGGTCGGCAGCATCCACTCCTCAGTTGAAAGGGGAAGGCAACTGGAAACCCTGTAATGGCGAACCTCTAAGATGGTTTAGTGCAGTAGCCTACTATTTTGGCAAAACTCTTAATACTGAGCTAAAAGTACCAATAGGACTTATTCATTCAAGTTGGGGAGGAACTCCAGCTGAAGTATGGGTTCCCAAAGATATCATCGATTCAGATTCACTTCTTAAAGGGGCCGCAGACAAACAATGTGGTATCGACAGGCCATGGTGCCCTTCTGCACCGGGTATGGCTTATAATTCAATGATTGCGCCATTAATTCCATTTAAGCTGGCAGGTATTATTTGGTACCAAGGGGAATCAAATGTAGAGTACCCTTACTCTTACAAACTCCTGATTGAAAAACTAGTATTAAACTGGAGAAAAGACTTTCAATCAGAACTACCGTTTTACTATGTACAAATAGCTCCTTACAGCGGATATGGAACTAATATGAATGGTGTACTGCTTCGGGAGCAACAGTCAAAACTTTTGGAATTTCCCAAAACAGGTATGGTTATAATTTCTGACGTTGTTGAAAATATTAAAGATGTTCACCCCCGATATCAAAGACCTGTTGGTGAAAGATTAGCCCGTTTAGCACTTGAAGAAACATATCATTTCAAAACTATATCAGCCAAAAGCCCTTCTTTCAAGAGCATGAAAATAGAAAATGGGAAAGTTAAAATCACATTTATCAATGCTTCTAATGGCCTTATTTCCAAACAAGGCAAGGAACTCAAAGGTTTTATCATTGCAGGTAGTGACAAACAATTTTATCCTGCTAAAGCAGTAATTGAAAATAATACGGTAACAATCTTTTCTCCCAAAGTAAGAAAACCAGTAGCAGTGCGCTTTGAGTGGGCCAATGATGCCCTCCCCAATCTTTTCAATAAAGAAGGTTTACCTGTTTCTTCGTTCAGAACCGATGAATGGGAAATTGAAAAAGATCAATAAATAATTGGTTTAATTTTCTCACCCTCAAATGACTTTCAATAAAATGGCTGCTGATTTAACTGCAGCCATTTTATTGAATAATCACTAATATCCTGCACCAATATTTGTTCCAGGGCCCATAGACCCAGGGCTTGCTCCAGGCGCACTGGAAGATGGTTGTGGAGTTGTTGTACTAGGCAACATACCATTATTGGGAAGTCCTCCGTTATTGGGCAAACCACCGTTGTTCGGCAACATACCACCTCCAGGCAACTGGCCATTATCCGGAAGTCCCCCATTGTATTCTATACCAGGATTTACCTGAGTATTGGGATTAATATTAGGATTTGTAGCAGGGTTATTATTATAAATACTTGTTTCATTCCTTAATTTAGTTCCATCCGTTGAGCCTGGAACTGTCGGGTTGATAGAGTAATAAGATTTATCAGGAGAAGTATTCACTCCCGGGTTCCCATAGAGATCCGTATTTCTCCTTATAATTGTTGTATTCGTATCAATTTGTGCAAAGGAACTGATACAGGATCCTATTGCAAACATTATAATTAGCGCTATTTTCATATTCCTTTTTTTTATCAAAACAATTCAGGCCCCGACAGAGTGCTAAATTTCCCTAAGATCCCTCACCTGTTTGTACTTTAATAATGTCGCAACTCTGTATGTCAAACAATTTTTATGACGGGAAATTATTTAAATAAGGAGGAAAGTAGTGATGAAAAGATTAGTGTGGTTAGTTATCGGTGTGGTACTTACTCTGCTTTATGGATGTCAGCCAGGAAGTAATGCACATACAAGTTATAATCCTGACATAGATTTTACCAAGTTCAGGACATTTGCATGGTTGCCTAAACAACTTCCTGAACAGCAAGGGGATCAGTTGAATGATGTAATGAACTTATATAATAATGAATTAATTGAATTGAAAATAAAAAGGATGGTAAGCAGTGATTTGTTTGATAAAGGTTTACATCTTGATTCTCTGAATCCGGACCTGCTATTTACATATTCTATAGTAATGGAAAACAGAGAGAGATATACCAATACGCCATTGGTTATAAATCAGCCAAACCTTGCAGTTCCTAGGTTTTACAATTATTTCGAACAACCTTATACCATGTATAATTATCTAACGAATGATTACAATATATACCCATACACAACTTATTTTGGAGGAGTGAACATTTACAATACCACTCCAGATGGTATTTACTATGGAGCAGGAATATACAGGCCTCAGGTATTGGGAAACATTAGTGAAAAAATTCAATATAAAGAAGGTACCCTTGTTATTGATGTAATAGACCGTAAAACAAACCAATTAATTTGGAGAGGTTACAGCAGTGAATCTTTAAATAATCCTGTAATGTTTGAAAATCTATTACCGGGTCAGATAAATGGTATTATGGAACAATTTCCATCTCCCTTTTCACCCAATGCTTTTTATTAATTAAACAATTTAGATAAACTATAAACCTGGTATTTACTTCTTTTAAATATCAGGTTTAAAATTTTTACTAACAACGTGGTGAGCGAAACAATATATGTTAATAATCCTTCTTTGCATACTCTCAAAGTTGGTTACCCAGGCAATCTTTTAATTGATGGGGAATTCACAAATTCCAATACCAAGGAAGAAAATTCATTTTTAAAAGTACTAAAGTGGAAGTTTAGCAAAAACCCTCAAAGAGCCGAAAAGAAAAAAGAAAATTATAAAGTTGCGACTATCCCGAATTATAACTTTATAAATAGTGATCAGAATATGATTGTCTGGTTGGGACACTCCACTTTTTATATTCAGATTGACAATGTAAAGATTCTTACCGATCCTGTATTTTTTGATCTGCCTTTCATCAAAAGGAAAACCGAACTCCCTCTGGCATCTGAAAATTTAATCAATATTGAATATTTATTACTTTCACATGGACATAGGGATCATTTTGATGTACCGTCACTTAAAGTTGTACTGGCCAATAATCCTTCTGTAAAAATCTTAGGCCCATTAAATATTTCGACACTTTTTAATGAAATTAATTATAAAGGAGAGATACAAGAAGCCGGATGGTACCAGCAATTCAAATCCGATCGTGTAGATTTTATCTTCCTTCCTGCCAAACACTGGCATCGTAGAGGGCTTAATGATTTCAATAAAGTTTTATGGGGAAGCTTTTATATAAAAGGGAAAAACAAATCAATATATTTTGCAGGAGATACGGCCTATGGAAAACATTTTAAAGAAATTCAGAAAACCGTACCTCATATAGATTATTGCCTCATGCCTATAGGAGCCTACAAACCCTCATTTCTTATGAATCTCTTCCATGTAAACCCTGAAGAAGCCTATAAAGCTTATCAGGAGCTTCACGCAAAATATTTTATACCCATGCATTATGGAACTTTTGATTTATCTGATGAACCAATGGGTGAGCCTGAAAGAGAAATTAGAAAGTTTTTCCAGAAACAGGGAAGTCCAGAGCATTTATTGATAGAGCCAATAGGTAAAGAGATACTGATATAAAAGCGTAAAGCTTAAAGCACAAAGCTTAAAGTTTAAAGATGATAAGTTATAGTTGTATTTCAACTTTTTACTTTATACTTTAAGCTTTTCGCTTTCTGCTTTAAGCTTTTCGCTTTCTGCTCTTAAAAATTCCAATCAAATTTATCAAGGCCTTCTACGGCTCTTGATAATAAGTTAATTGAATGCTTCACATCGTCTTTATTGACCATTTCAATCACCTGATGTATATGTCTTGTTGGAATTGAAATAGCCCCGGCTATGGCTCCCATTTTCCCGCCCTTTTGAAGTGGAGCAGTATCAGTACCACCAGCAGTAAGAATTTCCGGCTGCCATTGTATTGAATGACTTGAAGCTGTCTGCTTTAAATAGTTCACCATTCTGTAATCAGCAATGGCAGAAGAATCCATAATTTTTATTGCAGTTCCTTTCCCTAGTTCCGTAATTTTTTCCTGAGGTCTTGCTCCCGGGACATCATAAGCAATAGTAGTATCAATGGCAATTCCAAAATCAGGATTTATCTGATGAGCAGCAGTGGTTGCTCCCCTTAAACCAACTTCTTCCTGAACTGTAAATACTGCATAAAAATCATACGGAAGATTTTGAATTTGCTTCAATGCTTCAATAAGAATAAATACACTGATTCTGTTATCTAAAGATTTACAGTTGATGTTATTCCCCATTTCGATAAGATTTCTTTCTCTTGTAATCGGATTTCCAATGGATACATATTTTTCTACCTCCTCTTTAGTCATGCCTGTATCAATGAAAAAATCTTCGATTTTTGCAGGTTTTACTTTTTCTTCAGCAGACATCACATGTACGGGTTTACTTCCCATTACACCGATAATATCTTTAATACCGTGAACAATCACCCTTTGAGCGGTGAGTGTCTTGGGGTCAAACCCTCCTAGAGGGTGAAAAAATATAAACCCCTGCTCATTGATATAGGTAACAATGAAGCCAATTTCATCCATATGAGCAGCAGCCATCACTTTTTTAGCTCCGGTCAATCCTTTCTTCAAAGCAATAACATTCCCCAGGTTATCTATTCTGAATTCATCAACAAGAGGTTTTATCTGTTCGATAACAAAGGCCCGAATCTTTTGCTCGTAGCCCGGAGCCCCTGGGAGCTCGCAGATTTTAGTTAATAAGTCTATGTTTAATTCCATATATGCTTAAAAATAAAAAGGGACTGTAAAAATAAAAACAGTCCCTTTATAATAAATATTTATAGATAAATGTTATTCAACTACACCTAATTTTAGAGTATTTGCTCTTTGCGTATAAGTGAAAGGCATGCTTGCCGTAGTTACATAAGTATCACCTTTTTTCAAAAGACCTTCTCTTACTAGAAGATCTCTGACACCCTGAATTGTTTCATCAGTAGTAGTGAACTTATCATAATAAACAGCTTTTACCCCCCAAACAAGGCTCAGTTTATTAAGCATTGCTTTGTCAGAAGTTACGATAATGATATCTGCTTTTGGTCTGTGGCTCGCGATTCTGAATGCGGAATAACCAGACTGAGATAAACCAATGATGGCTTTTGCATTTACATGATCAGCAAGTGTACAGGCAGTCGCAATAACACTGTCGCTGAAAGAAGAATCTTCTTTATTTGTGTGCTTATTGTATATAGATTCAGCTTGTCTTTCTACAGAAGCGCATATTCTTGCCATGCTCTGAACAGTAAGTACTGGATACTCTCCGCTTGCAGTTTCAGCACTCAACATCACTGTATCAGCACCATCAATGATCGCATTAGCAACGTCATTAGTCTCAGCTCTGGTAGGACGAGGATTCGTGATCATGCTTTCCATCATTTGAGTAGCGATAATAACCGGTTTTCCGGCGATGCCACATTTTTTCACGATCATTTTCTGCATCATCGGAACATCTTCCATCAACACCTCAACTCCCAGGTCACCTCTGGCAACCATAATAGCGTCAGTCTCAGCGATAATTTCATCAATATTTGCAATTGCCTCAGGCTTCTCGATCTTTGCAACAACCTTAATATCCTTACCTGATTTTTTGATGATTTCTTTAAGTTCCTTCATATCCTCAGCCCTTCTTACGAAGGACAAAGCGATCCAGTCAAGACCTTGCTCTATTCCGAATATAAGATCTTTTCTGTCTTTTTCAGTTAAAGAAGGCTCGGACACATTTGTATTTGGAAGGTTGATACCTTTTTTAGATTTCAATATCCCGCCGTAAATGATTTCAGCAGTAACTTCTCCGTTTTTAGCAGAAAGTACTTTTAATTCGATTTTACCATCATCAATAAGAATAGCATCACCTGGCTTCACGTCAGAAGTAAGAGACTGATAAGAGGTACTTATCTTCTCTTTTGTACCCATGCAATACTCTTTAGTTATTATTATTTGTGCCCCTTCTCTTAATTCAACACCATTATTTTCAACTTCGTTGGTTCTGATTTTTGGTCCTTGTAAGTCTTGAAGAATTGCAATATTAGCATTGTGCTCTTTATTTAATTCTCTGATGTATTGGATCACCTGGAGGTGTGCCTCATGGCTTCCGTGTGAAAAGTTTAATCTGAAAATATTTGCACCGGCCTTCACCAGCTCCCATAATTTCTCTTTCGTGTTACAAGCTGGTCCGACTGTTGCAATAATTTTTGTCTTTTTGTTAATCTGCTCCATTTTCAAAAAATTAAGTTTTCTTTAGACTTTAATTTATTTACTTCAATTTTTTTTACGTATTGTACTATTTGCAATTCTTTAAGTTTCTCAAACAGTTCGGCTGTTTCGAACAGCATAACTTCTCCGGACATGTGAATAAAATAGTCATATTCTTTAAGCTCGGGGACCAGGAAGGGCTTGGGAAGATTCTCCGATTCGCAGGATCTATTTTTCAATAATCTGAAAACACTGTATTCTTTCTCGTAAATATAATTAGTGATTACCAGTTTCCAATCTTTAATAAAGTCAAGTTTTATATCTTCCTGTTTACAAAGATTGATACTTAATACCTTATTTATAGACCATGCTAACTTATGAGCTTTTACTGAAGAAATTATAGCAAAAAACTCAAAATCATACTCATAATCGACTACTAGCTTTGTAGTTTTCATCATTATTTGCCCTATAGGCCTATTTTAAGGGACGTAAATATATAATTAAAAAGTTGCATGTGGAAAATTTATTATGTTTTTGATGAAGAATAAAAAATTTTGTTTGACAATATAGTTTTTAATGTATTTCTTTGCACCGTGTTTTACTAAACTCATTTAAAACAATGTCAGAAATAGCACAAAAAGTTAAGAGTATCATTATTGACAAACTAGGAGTGGAAGAATCTGAGGTTACTCCTGAAGCTAGCTTCACAAACGACTTAGGAGCTGACTCCTTAGATACAGTAGAATTAATCATGGAATTCGAAAAAGAATTTAACATATCAATTCCTGATGAGCAAGCTGAAAACATTTCAACTGTTGGTCAAGCTGTTGCTTATTTGGAGCAAAACGTTAAACAATAATTTCTTTAGATTCCCTCTCAAAATTCTTTTATGAATTTAAAAAGAGTTGTTGTAACAGGATTAGGCGCACTTACCCCAATAGGAAACAATGTTGAAGATTACTGGAAATCATTGTCCACTGGAGTAAGTGGTGCTGCTCCTATCACCCGCTACAACGCTGAAAAATCAAAAACCAGATTCGCCTGCGAAGTTAAAAACTTCAATGTAGAAAATTTTATTGATAAAAAAGAGGTCAAAAGAATGGACCCTTTTACTCAATATGCTATAGTGGCATCTGATGAAGCTATCAAAGATTCAAATCTTGATCTTAATAATATAAACAAAGATAGAGCTGGAGTTATCTGGGGTTCAGGAATAGGCGGTCTCCGCACTTTCCAGGATGAAGTTTCCGGATTTGCACTTGGAGATGGAACTCCAAGATTCAACCCTTTCTTTATTCCTAAAATGATCGCCGATATTAGTGCCGGTCATATTTCCATGAAGTTTGGCTTCAGAGGTCCCAATTTCGTTACAGTCTCTGCCTGCGCTTCTTCTACCAATGCTATTGTTGATGCCTTTAACTATATAAGATTAGGAATGGCTGACATAATGGTAACCGGAGGGTCAGAAGCAGCTGTTACAGAAGCCGGAATCGGTGGTTTCAATGCCATGAAAGCGCTTTCTGAAAGAAATGATGATCCCTCTACTGCTTCAAGGCCTTTCGACAAAGACAGAGATGGATTTGTTCTGGGTGAAGGCGCAGGAGCTCTTATAATAGAGGAATACGAACATGCAAAAGCAAGAGGCGCTAAAATCTATGCTGAAATAATCGGTGGCGGTATGTCTGCTGATGCATACCACTTAACTGCTCCACATCCGGAAGGATTAGGACAAATAAGCGTTATGAATAATGCACTTGCAGATGCAAACCTGAAACCTGAGGATGTTGATTATATCAATGTTCATGGTACTTCAACTCCACTTGGTGACATCAGCGAACTTACGGCGATACAAAAAGTATTTGGTGAACATGCATATAAGCTTAGCATCAGTTCTACCAAATCCATGACTGGCCACTTACTTGGTGCTGCCGGAGCTATCGAGGCTATTGCTTGTATTCTTGCTATCAAACACCAGACAGTTCCTCCTACTATCAACCATTTTACTGATGATGAAAGGGTTGATTCCAGACTAAATCTGACATTCAACAAAGCACAGGCTAAAACCATAAATGTAGCATTGAGCAATACTTTCGGATTTGGTGGGCATAACTGCTCTATTATTCTGCGTAAAATTTAAAAAATTAATAACTTTAAACATTATAAGGTGTTAACTCTTTGGAAGATTTAACACCTTTTTTTTATTTTTAGCTTTCAAAGCTGAACTTAATTTATTCGATTCAGATTCTTTTAATTATTATATTAAAACTTATTAAATTTTGATTTCCTACTTAAGGAGAATTTCGCATCTGTTTAACAAACAGCTGGCAAAGGAAAAGACATTTGCTAAATCAATAGCAAATATAACAGGACAAACGCCCATCAATCTTAACCTTTATAAACTTGCTGTATGTCATACCTCTGCTGCAAAAGAGGACAAGCTTGGTGTCCGTAGCTCAAATGAAAGACTTGAATACCTTGGCGATGCGATTCTTGGCGCAGTAATAGCAGAATTTCTATTTAAAAAGTTCCCTTATAAAGATGAGGGATTCCTGACTGAAATCAGATCAAGAATCGTAAATCGTGAATCACTGAATAAACTTGGAAAAAAAATTGGACTCAATAAAATTGTAGAATTTAATCCGGGAAGAGGTGGAAACACTCATAAGTCGCTATATGGCGATGCCCTGGAAGCATTGGTAGGAGCAGTATATCTTGACAAAGGCTTTAAATCCTGTAGAAAATTTATTCTCACCAGACTTTTACAGCCACATTTCGACCTGAATGAAATAATAGAAAACAACCTTAATTTCAAAAGTGTCTTAATTGAATGGGCACAAAAGGAATCTAAAGACATTAAGTTTGTAATTATCAAAGAAGTCGGAAGTATTCATCATAAGGAATTTACTGCCCAGGTCCTTATTGAAGATGAACCTGTAAGTACAGGAACAGGATTTAGTAAGAAAAAAGCTGAACAGGCCGCAGCTGAGAAAGCTTGTCAGATCAGAGAAATAAAATAGTTCTCCCCTATATTCAACTTCACCTCCTACTTTAGAACCATAATCTTTTTTACTTTTAAAAATAAGATTATCGAAGTTTTCAGTCTTTTAAAAGCCAAGGCTCTGTTTCCATTTTTATTTGAAAAGTCACATTTTCTTAAATTTATTAAATCATAAAACTTTACATTTGACCTTATCGAATCTTTTCTGGTTTGATTAAATGTATAAAACTATCAGTATATGAGAATTGCCGGTGCTGCACTTAACCAAACTCCTCTGGATTGGGATAATAATATATCTAATATTATAGCTGCAATTAATGAAGCTAGAGATAATCAGGTGGACATCCTTTGTCTGCCGGAGCTTTGCCTTACTGGTTATGGCTGTGAAGATTGGTTCTTAAGCGAATGGGTACCAGAAACAGCTCTTCAACACTTGATTGATCTTATACCTCATACTTCGAACATAACAGTAAGTTTTGGGCTTCCTATAAGATTCAACAACCTTGTTTATAATTGTGCATGCCTTGTTAAAAACAAAAAAATTCTTGGTATTTCAGCTAAACAGTTCTTAGCAAACGATGGGGTGCATTATGAACCAAGGTGGTTTACTCCTTGGATACATTCTCAGATTGAAAACTTTAGTATACAAGGAAAAGCCTATCCTTTCGGAGACATTTTATATGAAGTTGATGGTATAAAAATAGGTTTTGAAATTTGCGAAGATGCCTGGAGACCAGACAATGTAAGACCTGCTTCCAGACTTTGCAGAATGAATGTGGACCTTATACTGAATCCTAGTGCAAGTCACTTTGCTTTTGCCAAATCAGATTTCAGATATAATCTGATTATTGGAAGTTCAGAAAGATTCAACTGTACTTATCTATATGCAAACCTATTGGGCAATGAAGCCGGCAGAATGATTTTTGATGGAGAAGTCCTGATTGCCAAAAATGGTAACCTCATACAACGCAATGATAGGCTTTCCTTTAAAAACTTCAACCTGGTCCATGCGGATATCGATTTTTCCACAGGAAAAGTTTCTGAAGCCCAGCTGCATCCGGATGACAGAGAAAAAAACTTCGAATTTTGGGAAGCTGTTACACTCGGACTTTTTGATTATATGCGAAAAAGCCATAGCAAAGGTTTTGTGTTATCGCTCAGTGGAGGCGCTGATAGCTCTGCCTGCGCAGTAATGGTCTCTGAAATGATCAAAAAAGGAATAAAAGAACTTGGGGTAAAAGAATTCTTAGATAAAGGTGGCCTCTCTCCTATTCCCGGAATTGAGTCTGAACCATATGAAAAACAATTCAGAATAGTTACAGAAAAAGTGCTTACCTGTGCCTACCAGTCTACCAAGAACTCCGGGAAAGAAACATTTGAATCTGCTGAAAAACTGGCAGAATCCATTGGGGCGAGATTCTATCATTGGGATGTACAGGATCAGGTTTCAGGATACATCAAAACAATCGAACAAGTGCTGGATCATCCTCTTACCTGGGAAAAGCATGACATCACCTTACAGAACATTCAGGCGAGAAGCCGCTCACCGATAATATGGATGCTCGCTAACATTAATAATGCTTTGTTAATCACTACATCCAATCGTAGTGAAGGAGATGTCGGATATGCAACTATGGATGGAGATACTTCGGGTAGTATTGCTCCAATAGCTGGTGTTGACAAACATTTCATCCAACAATGGTTGATCTGGGCTGAAAAAAATCTGGACCAACCGGGCTTACGTTTTGTAAATTCACTGATACCTACCGCTGAATTAAGACCAGTGGAAAAAACTCAGACCGACGAGAAAGACCTTATGCCTTACTGGTTATTGGCGGTAATTGAAAAACTTGCTATCAAAGACAAAAAATCCCCTTTGGAAGTTTTTAATATTTTGGCAAAAAAAAATAAAACAGAGGCAACATTACTTAAAGCATATGTGGACAAATTTTTCAGGATGTGGTCAAGAAATCAATGGAAGAGAGAAAGATTAGCGCCTGGTTTCCACCTCGATGAGTTTAATGTTGACCCGAAAACATGGTGTAGGTTTCCGATTTTAAACAGTGGATTTAAAAATGAGTTAAAAAAACTTGAGAATTAAATAGAATGTTAATTATCTGTAATATTTCCAGTTAAACTCAGGTAAATGATATGAATCCAAACTTGAAGACAGCATTTTAAAAAAGGATTCGTCAGTAAAAAATTTTAAAAACAAAAAATAAAATACAAATAAGAGGCATATATTCAATAATGGAATCCTTATACATGGTTTTCCCTTGGGCATAAAAGATCGCGGTGTTTTCATAAAAGAAAATTTGATCACATAATGTATTTATACGATAATGTTTTACCAGAGTTAATTCAATAAAATAAAAATATTACAATAGGCTATTTATTTTATTTAAAAACCAAATTCAATCTATTCAAAATCTACGTTGATCGAAATACATAATGTTAATAAGGCTTATAAAGCCGAATTTTGTGGATAACTTTAACATCCTATTATAAAACCTTTGGGAGTAAAATTAAAATAATGCAATTATTTCCATTTATAAATCTTTTCTTTCTTTTTAATTCTGATTTGATTTTATTGCAGGCCAAAAATTATATAGCATGACTTTTAACTTTGTTCTCTGGGAAGCTTCTCCCGAGTTATTTTCAATAGGAAGCTTAACAGTAAGGTGGTATGGACTACTTTTCGCACTCGGATTTCTAATTGGCCAGCAAATTTTAATCTGGATTTATAAGACAGAAGGAAAATCAGAAAAGTATGTAGAAACTCTGACTGTCTATATGGTAGTGGCTACAATTCTGGGAGCAAGACTTGGGCATTGTCTTTTTTACGAACCAGAATATTATTTGACCCACCCTCTTGACATTCTGAAAATTTGGGAAGGAGGCCTTGCGAGCCATGGCGCTGCAGCAGGAATTTTAATAGCCATTTACCTCTATTCTAAAAAGCAAACCGACCAAAGTTACCTGTATGTACTAGATCGTATGGTGATTACCATAGCCCTTGCAGGATGCCTAATCCGCTTGGGAAACCTTATGAATTCTGAAATTATCGGAAAACCTACAAGCTTCAGAGGAGGATTTATCTTTGCAAGGAGTATGGAAGACCTCCTTGACAGAACTTACCAAAACTATCTTTATGATATTGAAATGAGCCTTAATGGGAAAGATAGTCTTGATGAGGCAGGAAGAACAATTGCAGGTGTAGATCTCAGTTTTGTAGTGCCTGAAGACGGAAACATTGACCAAATCAAAGCTTTAGTAGAAGGTGGATTAAAAAAGACTATTGAAAAAGAATATAACGAACATATTGTGTATGCTGAAAATCCACCTATTAAAATAGAAAAGCTTGAAGGAGAAAAAGCTCAGAAAGTAACAGTGGGAATATGGGGTGTTCCAAGACATCCTTCACAACTATATGAGGCTATTTCTTCCTTTCTACTCTTTTTATTTTTGTTTTTTGGGGTTTACTATAGAAAGAGAGAGAAAACACCCGAAGGAAGAATATTTGGTTTTTTTGTAGTGATATTATTCAGCCTAAGATTTATATACGAATACTTTAAAGAACCACAGGTAGATTTTGAGCAAAATATGAGCTACAACATGGGGCAACTTTTAAGTATTCCGTTAATTATTGCTGGTCTGTTTGTTCTTATAAACAGCTACCGCAAAAAGAATGAATTAAGCTAAGGCACGGGGTCATACCCGTGCCCACCCCAAGGGTGGCAACGCCCTATTCGTTTTATTCCCAACCAGCTTCCTTTGATAGGACCATGTTTTTTTACAGCTTCAATAAAATAAGCAGAACAAGTCGGGTGATACCTGCAGGCTGCCGGTAAATAAGGGCTTATGGCCAGCTGATATATTTTTACCAGCAACAATATCAGCCATTTTAATGGAGTTAATAATATTTTTAACATAATTTTCATTTCAACCTCCTGATCCCATATAACAGTTCCTGTTTCCTTCGTAAAAGGAAATATAAAACCACAAGGATATTATTAATAATGAGCAAATATTTGCATTTTTAATAATAAAACAACCTCAATATTTCGCCGGAATCAGTTTAAATGTCTTTTAAGTTTTTCATTTTATTTATTTCCCTCCTGGTTCCAACCTTCATTTCGGCACAGATTCATTCTCCATCTGAAGCCTGTGATACTTCCTTTATTGTTATTAACAACATAAAACTTGAGGGAAATAAGCGAACTAAGGACAGAATTATCCTAAGAGAATTAAGCATTGATCCAGGGGATACGATTCTCAAAAAAGATCTTGAACCACTGCTTATAAAAACCAGAAACAGGATTTTTAATACAGGTTTATTTCTGAAAGCGGACATCATCTTAATTGGAGATTCAACTGTACGTGAATTAGAAATCGTTGTAAAAGAAAGGCTTTTCACTTATCCTCTTCCGATATTAAGTCTTGCCGACCGAAATTTCAATGAATGGTGGCACACCAGAAATCATGACCTTTCCAGAATTGATTATGGGATAAACTTTATTAAGAAAAATGTAAGGGGGATGAATGAAACTTTAAGATTAAAAGTGAATGCCGGTTTTTCTACTAAAGCAGAACTTACCTATACATTTCCCTATCTTGATCTCAAACAAAGGATTGGTTTAGTCCTTTTTGCCGGAATCATCCAAAACAAAAAAATTCCATATCAAACACTAGAAAATGAATTGGCATTTTTCGAAGGAAAGAATTTTGTCAGACGCAGAATTACTGGCAGCCTCACACTTTCTTACAGAAGGAAGTTTTACGAATTTCACAGCCTGAGCCTTGGATTTTTTGCCAACAGAATATCAGATTCGATTGCAGAACTAAATCCTGACTATTTTCTAAATCAAAGGGTTCGCCAAAATTATTTAGATCTAAAATACACTTTTACCTATGACAGGCGAGATATCACTTATTACCCTTTAAATGGCTTTTATATAAAAGCTGAAGTAGATAAACAGGGACTTTTAGACGCAGATGATGTAAATATATTTTCAGTAAAAACAGAAGGCTCTGTTTACAAACCGCTCGGTAAAGGATTTTTTGTTGCTGCCGGAAGCGCCCTAAAATATTCGACTCCATCTAAACAACCCTATTATAACATTCGTGGATTGGGCTATATGAAAGATTATATCAGCGGATATGAGCTTTTTGTAATAGACGGCTCCTCCTATAGCCTTTTAAAAAGCAACATCAAATACAGGCTTTTTAAAACAGAAAAGAAACTGGGCTTCCTCCCAACAGAAAAAATCAGAAGTATTCCCCTAACTCTCTATTTGAAAACTTATTTTGATACTGGTTATGTAGTAGACCATACTAATATTCCTGGTAATGCTATATTAGCAAATCAATGGCTCTGGGGCGGTGGTGCAGGATTCGATTTAGTCACTTATTATGACCTAGTCTTCAGATTTGAATATTCTATTAATAAACAACTCCAGACTGGCTTGTTTTTCAGTTTGAAAGCAGCTATTTGAGTAGTAAGTTATAAGTAGTAAGTTTTAAGTCAGGACTGAGTACACAGTTCCTCAAGGACGATTAAACTTTCGGTTTAGGTCAACTTTCCAAAACTTATTACTTACTACTTATAACTTACTACTTTTTTAATATATTGCTCTGAATTGACCATAAAATATGGTATTTATTCCTTTTGTTAAACAATTTAATCCCTAAAGCATTTTAAGCTTTTATATTTTTTACCAAAAAATCTATTGAGAATATCATGTTGAAAAAACTTATCGTATTTACTGTCTGTTTGCTTTCTTTAAATCCTTTCTGTCGTGCCGACGAAGGAATGTGGCTTCCTTTACTCATCAAGAGGCTTAACTATGAAGATATGCAAAAGAAAGGTCTCAAGCTGACAGCAGATGAGATCTATAGTGCAAATCATTCAAGCCTAAAAGATGCTGTTGTAAATTTCGGAGGGTATTGCACAGGAGAAATCATATCTGATAAAGGACTAGTTCTTACTAACCACCACTGCGGTTATGAATCTGTACAATCGCATAGTACGGTTGAGCACGACTATCTTTCTGACGGTTTCTGGGCAAAAAAAACGTCTGAGGAACTCCCTACACCTGGCCTTACAGTAACTTTTCTGGTAAGAATGGAAGATGTAACGGATAGAATTCTGAGAGAATGTGCAGGGCTAAACCCTGATGAAAAAGAAGCTAAAATCGAACAGATTTCTACTGAACTTGAAAAATCAGCAATAGCAGGAACGCATTATACTTCCGAAATCAAAAGCTTTTTCGAAGGGAATGAATTTTACCTGTTTGTTTATGAAGTATTTAAAGATATCAGACTAGTAGGAGCACCACCATCCAGTATCGGAAAATTCGGAGGTGATACCGATAACTGGATGTGGCCAAGGCATACAGGAGACTTTTCCTTGTTCAGAGTCTATACTGGACCGGATGGCAAGCCTGCGGAATATTCAGCAAACAATATTCCTTTAAAACCCAAATTTCATCTAACTATCTCACTCGACGGATACGAAAAAGGTTCTTTTACAATGATAATGGGATATCCGGGAAGTAC
This sequence comes from Sporocytophaga myxococcoides, assembly GCF_000775915.1. NCBI lineage: Bacteria > Pseudomonadati > Bacteroidota > Cytophagia > Cytophagales > Cytophagaceae > Sporocytophaga > Sporocytophaga myxococcoides. Next base: position 223,962 of record NZ_BBLT01000008.1, on the reverse strand, counting down.
AGAAAGATATCTAACATCCGAAGGAGTTAAACTTGCATATGAAATCACCAATCCTGATAAAATCAAAATCAGGGAAAAAAGATTGGCTCTTATGAAAGAAGATATGGATGCCGATCCGGAGGTAAGAATCAAATATGCAGCAAATTATGCTCAGGTAATTAATTATTACAAATATTTTATAGGTCAGAATCAAGGATTAAGAAGACTGGATGTTGCAGATCAAAAGAAAGCCAGGGAAAAGAAATTTCAGGAATGGGCCGATTCTGACCCTGAGAGAAAAAAGACCTATGGTGATTTGCTTCCTCAATTTGAGCAAACTTATGAGGAATATAAAATTGTTGCTCCCGCCTATACTTACCTCGAAGAAGCTGCCTTTGGCACAGAAATCCTGCTTTTTGCATATAAGCTGAATGGATTCTACCAGGCACTGCAAAAGGCTAAAACACCACAGGAAACGGAGGCTGCAACCAAAGCCGCTAAAGAACTGGCTGATGAATTCTTTAAAAATTATAATCCACCAACGGACCAAAAGATTTTTGCCGCACTGTTAAAAATGTATCATGATGATGTAAATCCCAAACTAGTGCCTTCAGTCCTTAAAGAAGTAAATAAGAAATACAAAGGCGACTTCAATAAATTTGCTGCATACGTATTTTCAAATTCAATCCTTGCTTCAAAGGAAAAAATGGATAATTTTCTTAAAAAGCCTTCAGCAAAGGTACTGGAAAAAGATCCTGCCTTCAAAACAAGTCAAGAAATCATAAGTGATTTCAGAACACTTGCCGGACCTTTCCTGGGTATGATTTTCGCAAAACTGGATGCCGCTAATAACTTATATCTTAAAGGAATCAGGGAAATGAATAAAGAGGCTAAACTATATCCTGATGCTAACTTTTCCATGAGACTAACCTATGGTTCAGTTGAAGATTATTATCCGAAAGATGCAGCACACTTTTCCTACTATACTACCATTGAAGGTATCATGGAAAAAGAAGATCCCCAAAACGAAGAATTCATAGTTCCTAAAAAATTAATAGACCTGTACAATCAAAAAGATTATGGCAGATACGGATATAAAGGGACCCTTCCTGTAAACTTTATTTCCACCAATGATATTACCGGAGGAAATTCAGGAAGCCCTGTTATGAATGCTTATGGGCATTTAATTGGATGTGCATTTGATGGCAACTGGGAAGCAATGAGCGGAGATATTATCTATGAGCCAAAATTACAAAGAACAATTTCAGTAGATGTGAGATATATTTTATTCATCATTGATAAATATGCAGGTGCGGAAAACCTCATCAAAGAGATGACAATTGTGCAAAACTTTAAGTCTCCCTCAGCAAGTCAGGAAGAATCAATAGACAAAAATAAACCTGTCGAAATAATTAAGACAGGCAATAAAAAATTGGAAAAGGTAAACTAATAGTTAATATTTAAACCACCGAAGCATTTCTTCTGATAAACCCCAGCAGATTCTCTTCTGTTAGGGGTTTATTTATATATCCCGCAGCAATTGGAGAACTTTCCACCTTTTTAATATCATTTGTATTGGTACTCGTTGTTAAAACCACAATCATAGGCCTTTCAACAGTATTAACCTTTAATTTTTCATATTCTTCCAAAAACTCAAATCCATCCATTACTGGCATATTTATATCCAGCAGAATAAGAGTAGGCAGCTCGTTCTTATCACATTTCTTAAGATAAGTAATTGCTTCCTGACCATTGTTTGTCACAATAATTTCTTCCGACAAACCTATTCTCCTTATTAATCTGAGATTTATGTAATTATTGATTTTATCATCATCAACAAGGAGAACTTTATTAAACTTTTTCTCTGGCATAAGACACCTTTCTATATTTCCCTTTTAATAACTAAATAAAAAGTACCGAAAAAATCTTTACACAAATTGTGCCTGAATTCCTCTATTCACCATCTCCCTCCATCTTTCTCCACTAACAACGATTTATTTTTCCTAAATATCTTTTTCTTGCAAAGAAAATTTTAAAAAGCGATTGTCATTTCAGGCTAACTTTGGCAGCGCTTCTATAGGGAATAAAGATTAAATTCATTTACTATATTGTAAATTAAGACCTTACATTTACAATAGAAGAAATTAAATTATTTCTGAAGCAATATAGGGAAGAGGGAGAACTGCTTCGGTTAAGCTTAATTTAGACTTTTTTATTTTAAATTGAAACCTGTGAGCCGTAAACCTCTTATTTTTTGTTTTACCGAAAAAGCAGATTTTATTAAGCAATAAATATTTTTAATTTTGCCGGTTCGCAAAGCATACCAAATATAAAGATGGAAATTAAAAAGACATACAGTCCCAAAGAAGTTGAAGACAAATGGTATTCCTATTGGATGGATAACGGATTTTTCGCAGCAAAGCCTAATCCAAATAAGGAACCATACACAATTGTTATTCCTCCGCCAAACGTCACAGGTGTTTTGCATATGGGACATATGCTTAACAATACCATCCAGGATGTACTGATCAGAAAAGCAAGAATGGAAGGAAAAGAAGCCTGCTGGGTAGCCGGAACTGACCATGCATCGATTGCTACTGAAGCAAAGGTAGTTGCAATGCTAAGAGAAAAAGGTATTAAGAAAAGTGATCTTTCAAGAGATGAATTTTTAAAATATGCATGGGAATGGAAAGAGAAGTACGGCGGAATTATTCTTGAACAGCTAAAAAAACTGGGTGCTTCATGTGATTGGAACAGAACCAGGTTCACAATGGAGCCAGAGATGTCTGATGCTGTAATTGAAGTATTTATAAAATTATACAGAGATGGCCTTATCTATAGAGGAAACAGAATGGTTAACTGGGATCCGCAAGGAAAAACGGCTCTTTCTGATGAAGAAGTTATTCACAAGGAAGTAAATTCAAAGCTTTATTTTCTAAAATATCAGATAGATGGTTCTGAAGAATACATTACAGTAGCAACTACAAGACCAGAGACTATTCTCGGAGATACTGCCATTTGCGTTAATCCAAAAGATCAGAGATATCAGCATCTGAAAGGTAAGAAAGCTATTGTTCCTCTTATCGGAAGAAAAATTCCAGTGATAATGGATGAGTATGTTGATATGGAATTTGGAACAGGCTGCTTGAAAGTTACCCCTGCTCATGATGTTAATGACTATGCACTTGGCCAGAAGCATGGCCTTGAAATCATTGATATCATGAATGACGATGGTACATTCAGCGCTAATGCTCAGTTGTATATAGGCGAAGACCGATTCAAAGTAAGAAAGCTCATTTCTAAAGAACTTGAGGAAAAAACTTTTTTACTAAAGACAGAAGATATAAAAAACAGTGTAGGATATTCTGAAAGAACTGATGCTGTAATTGAGCCAAGATTATCTCTTCAATGGTTTGTAGATATGAAGAAGTTTCTGGAAAAAAAGCCCGAAGCCCTTTCTTCAGTGATGAATGATGAAATTCAGCTTATTCCTTCCAAGTTTAAAAATACATACAGACATTGGATGGAAAACATCAAAGACTGGTGTATCTCCAGACAGCTTTGGTGGGGACAAAGAATTCCAGCTTATTATCTGATTAATAACCCATCAGCTGAGCCTGTTGTAGCCTTCACCGAACAAGAAGCCCTAGAACAGTTTCAGAAAAACTATTCAGGCACAAAAGCTTCAGATATAAGACAGGATGAAGATGTACTGGACACTTGGTTCTCTTCATGGCTATGGCCTATTTCTGTATTTGATGGCTTTAAAGATCCGCAAAACAAAGACATTAACTACTTCTACCCTACTAATGATCTTGTAACAGCTCCTGAAATTCTATTCTTCTGGGTTGCAAGAATGATCATGGCAGGTTATATGTTCCGCGGTGAAATACCTTTCAAGAAGGTATACCTTACAGGTATCGTTAGAGACAAACAAGGCAGAAAGATGTCCAAATCTCTTGGTAATTCACCCGATCCTTTAGATCTGATTGAGGAATATGGCGCTGATGGTGTAAGGGTTGGAATGCTCTTAAGTTCTCCTGCAGGTAACGACTTGTTATTTGATGAAAAGCTATGTCTGCAAGGAAGAAATTTCACTAACAAAATCCACAATGCTTATAATCTTATTAGTGGATGGGAAATAAAAGAAGGAAATAATGAGGATAACATCGCAGCTATTGAATGGATGGAATCCAAATTTACAACTGCTCTTATAGAACTGGAAGATAACTTTACAAAATACAGACTATCTGATGCCCTTATGAGTGTGTATAAGCTGGTTTGGGATGATTTCTGTTCTAATTATCTTGAAATGATAAAGCCAGGCTTCAAACAGCCTATTGATCGTGAAACTTATACAAAGACAATCAATCTTTTTGAAAAACTACTTAAAGTAATTCATCCATTTACTCCATTTATATCGGAAGAATACTGGCATAAAATCAAGGAAAGACCGCAGAACGAGTGCATTATAATTGCTGAATGGCCCAAAGCAAGCCAAACCATAGACAAACAATCTATTGAACATGGAGACCTTGCTATAGAGATAGTTTCTAATATAAGAAATATCAGAAATGCTAAACAAATAGCAAAATTTGATCCGTTGAAGCTCTTTGTTAAAAATGTACCTGCTGAACTGTTAAGCAAATTTAGTCCTATTATTAAGAAACTTGCCTGTATTGAGAGCATAGAAACAACACAACAACCTATTGACGGTGCTTCTACTTTCATTATTCGTAGCTCTGAGTTTTATATTCCGGTTGAAGGCTCTATAGATGTTGAAAAAGAAAAAGAAAATCTATTGAAGCAATTGGAGCATAAAAAAGGTTTTCTTGCCAGCGTAGAGAAAAAGCTAAGCAATGAAAAATTCGTAGCAGGAGCTCCTGCTCCTGTTATTGAGCTTGAAAGAAAGAAAAAAGCAGATGCCGAAGCAGAAATTCAGGCTTTGGAAAAAAGTCTGGCCAATCTTTAAAAAAGGCATTTTACGATTCTAGATTTATAAAGTTTCTCTTTTAAACTTTTTCCCTTAAAAGGCTGAAAATTGACAAAAAATTTCAGCCTTTTTTTCATTTTTTCAGTACACTACTTTTAGGTTTAGATCAACTTTAAGTATTACAGGATGAAAAAATTAATACTCTTTAGTTCAATATTGTTTATACTTTCTTTTATTGGAGAAAAGGCCTTTGCGCAAAATCCCGCACAGACTAAAAAGAAAGCTAAAGCGGCAAAAAAGGGACGAAATAAAAAACAAGAACCTTATCAAATAGTCTGGAAAGACAAAGATTCTGATGGTGATGGTGTACCTGACGGAAGAGACAAATGTATTCATACACCTAAAGGCGAACCCGTTACAACTTTTGGTTGTCCATACGACGTTGATTTTGACGGAGTTTATGACTACGAAGACCAATGTAAAAATGAAGCCGGCCCTAAAGAAAACAAGGGATGTCCTTGGGGAGACCGAGATAAGGATGGAATTATGGATAATAAAGATGAATGTCCCGATGCTCCTGGAATAGCACAGTTCAGGGGCTGTCCTGATACGGATGGTGATGGTATTCAGGATAAAGAGGATCAATGTCCTAAAGAAAGAGGTACTATTGCCTACAAAGGTTGTCCTCCTCCTTTTGTAGATACAGATGGTGACGGCGTTGGAGATTATGATGACCTTTGCATGAGAACCCCCGGGGTGAAATCTAACAAAGGATGCCCAGAAATTAAACCAGAAGAAAAGAAAGCATTGGAAGAAGCGTTCAAAAATCTGTTATTTGAAACCAATAGTGATGTTATTATTAGTTCTTCTTACAATTCACTGAACAAACTTGCGTCTGTAATGGTGAACAACCCGAGATCAAAACTACATTTAGAAGGACATACTGACAACGTCGGAGATGACAACTCCAACATGGATCTTTCGAAGAGAAGATCAGAATCTGTAAAACGTTATCTTGGAACCAAAGGTGTAAATGCAAGCAGAATTACAACTGCAGGTTTCGGAGAAACAAAACCTGTAGACACTAATGATACAGATGCCGGTAGACAGGCTAACAGACGTGTGGAGATGAACATTATGTATGAATAGTATTATTCCCAAAAATATCCTATAATAAAAAAGAAACCGGTCTATTTGACCGGTTTCTTTTTTATTATAGCTTTTACTTTAAGCTTTTTAAAATCTTGCTGCTAAAATTAATTTCATATCCTTATACTTCATATTAAACTTCTTAGCTATATAAGGATTAGTAAGACTACCTTTATAGGAATAGACTCCTTTCATAAACCATTCTTTTGAATAAATCAATTCCTCAGTCCCTCCCTTTTTAGCTATTTGTAAAATAATAGGAGTAAATATATTGCTTAATGCTGTCGTCGCAGTTCTGGCGACTCTTGATGCGATATTGGGTACGCAATAGTGAATCACATCATACTTCCTGAAAATAGGGTTTTTGTGACTGGTAACCCTACTGGTTTCAAAGCAACCACCCTGATCAATACTAACATCGATTATCACTGAATTAGGCATCATTTCAGCTACCATATCCTCAGTAACTACGCATGGACTCCCCTCATCAGACCTAAGAGAGCCTATCACAACATCTGCTTCCCGTAATTCTTTTCTTAATGTAATAGTATCTATTGTAGACGTATAAATCTGAAGCCCCAAATCATGTTTTAACCTTCTGAGTTTATATACCTGATTATCAAAAATCTTCACCTCACATCCTAATCCTGCAGCAGCACGTACCGCATATTCTGCAACTGTTCCGGCGCCAAGAATTACCACTTTTGTAGGTGGTACTCCTGTAATTCCTCCCAATATAACTCCTTTTCCATTTTTGCTATTGAGGTACTCAGCTGCAATAAGCATAACAGTACTGCCTGCTATTTCACTCATGGCTCTTACAACAGGCATTCCCCCTACCTTATCTTCAATAAATTCAAAGCCAAGCGCAATCAGCTTTTGTTTGTTGATAGCCTGAACAAGTTCCGGGGTAAGCGTTGAAATCTGAAGTGCAGAAAACAATGTACTTCCAGGTTTCATCATACTGATTTCCTGTATAGTAGGCGGTTCTATCTTTAATACAATATTAGACTGAAATACTTCCTGAGATGAATAAGCTATTTTAGCTCCTGCATCACTGTATTCTTTATCAGAATATTTTGCCGATACACCAGCACCTGTTTCGACCACCACATCGTGACCATTGTTAACCAACAATGCTACAGCCTCAGGAGTGAGACACACCCTATTTTCCAGATCCTGTATCTCCTTGGGAATACCAATATTAAGACGGGTTGTACCTTCAGGAATTTTTAATAGTGCCTCTTGAGGATATAAGGCATGTTCTTTTGCCAGAGCTTCAATACCCGATTTTAAGCTGCTTTTCATGTTTTAGAAAGATGAAAAATTCTTTGTTGATTATTATCTACTTTTAGAGAAATTCTTAAATGATGCGGAGGTATAAGAGATTCTATTTTTGAAGGCCACTCTATAAGACAAATATTTCCTGAAGAAAAATACTCTTCACTGCCTATATCAAGTGCCTCCGTTTCGCTTTTTAATCTGTAAAAATCAAAATGGTAAATGCTATTGCTGTTAGCTCCAAGATATTCATTTATCAAAGCAAATGTCGGACTACTTACATTTTCAGATACCCCAAGTTCTTTGCAAATTTCCTTTATTAAAGTGGTCTTTCCTGCTCCAATCTCTCCTTCAAACAGCCAAATTTTTTCTAAATCGGCAAATTTAATAATTTCCGAAGCTACCTGTTTAAGTTCAGAAAGATCCTTGCTCTGTAATATTTTATAAGGTTGTGTACTTTCTCCCATGAATCGTCTGAAAGAAGAATTGTCTGGTCGGTAAATTTACAAAAATTTATCAACCAGACAATTCATTTACTTCCCCAACTAAACCCTACTTTGGAGACAAGGTTATAAAAGGAATTATCATTTCTTCCAAAGAAACCCCTCCATGCTGGAAAGTATCTTTGTAATAATTAACATAATAATTATAGTTATTGGGGTAGGCAAAGAAATAATCTTCAATGGTAAACACATAAGCTGTAGACACATTTCTTTTAGGAAGAAACATGCGCTCCGGCTTTCTGCAGACATAAACGTCCTTTTCATCAAAGCCAAGGTTTTTCCCCTGCTTATATCTCAGGTTAGTATTAGTACTTTTATCTCCGATTATCTTAAATGGTTTTTTAACCCTTATTGTGCCATGATCAGTAGTAATGATCACTCTACCTTTTTTCTCAGCAATCCTTCTTAAAGCTTCCAGCAATGGAGAATGCTGAAACCAGGAGTTGGTTAATGATCTATAGGCTGATTCGTCAGGAGCAAGTTCTCTAACCATTGCCATATCTGTTCGAGCATGAGACAGCATATCGACAAAGTTGTAGACAATAACATTCAACTTATTGTTCATTAGGTTATTGATATTATCCAATAAAGATTTGCCATGACTAATATTGATAATTTTATTGTAAGAGCTTTTAATATCAAGTTTGTTTCTTACTAACTGAGCTTTTAAAAGTTCTTCTTCAAAATTATTTTTTCCCTCCTCTTCTTCATCACTAACCCAATATTGAGGAAATTTTTTCTCTATTTCAGAAGGTAGTAAACCTGAAAAAATTGCATTTCTGGCGTAAGCTGTTGTCGTTGGTAGAATTGAATAATAGTTAATCTCTTCATCCACATTAAAATAAGTATTAATGGTTGACTCCAGAACCTTCCATTGATCATATCGGAGATTATCGATAAGAATAAAAAATAAAGGTTGCTCTTTTTCCAATAGAGGGAATACCTTTTTTTTCATAATCTGATGAGATAGAACAGGTTTTGAAGAGTTTGCATCATTTAACCATGATTCATAATTATCAATTACAAAATCTGCAAAGTTCTTGTTGGCTTCACTTTTCTGCATGTCAATAATATCCTTCATACTTTTGTTCTCGGTATTATCGATCTCTAACTCCCAATAAACCAACTTCTTGTATATCTCAGCCCACTCTTCATGTCCAATACGGTCGTTATAAGCCATGCTAAGATTTCTGAAATCCTGTTGATAACCGATATTGGTTTTCTCAGTAACAAGCCTTTTATTATCCAATATCTTTTTGATACTCAATAATATTTGATTTGGATTTAATGGTTTAATGAGGTAGTCAGCTATTTTGCTTCCGATAGCCTCTTCCATAATATGTTCCTCTTCACTCTTAGTGATCATGATTACCGGAAGATTTGGCTTTATGGCTTTGATCTGACTTAGAGTTTCCAAACCGGTCATACCCGGCATATTTTCATCCAGAAATACGATGTCATACTTCTCCTCATTACACTTCTCTAATGCATCTGCACCACTAGGTACAGGAGTTACATCATAGCCTTTATTATTAAGAAAAATTATGTGGGGTTTAAGTAGATCTATTTCATCATCCGCCCATAAAATATTGTATCTTTGCATAGAATTAAAATTCGTAAACACTAAAAGTACATTAAATCCATATCAATAAGTTTCGTTAACTTAAAAAGTTTTGAATAAAAAGAAAATATTCAACGATCCGGTTTACGGATTTATTACAATTCCCGGAAGTTTCATTTTTGATATTATAGAGCATCCCTATTTTCAGCGACTGAGAAGAATAAAACAATTAGGACTTACTGACCTAGTGTATCCCGGGGCACTTCATACCAGGTTTCATCATGCTCTAGGAGCTATGCATTTAATGGGTATGGCCTTGAACAGATTAAGAAGTCGCGGACATCAGATATCAGAAGAAGAAAAAGAAGCCGCTTTGGCTGCCATATTGTTGCACGACATTGGTCATGGTCCATTCTCACATGCCCTGGAGAAAACCCTGCTTTCGCATATAGCCCATGAAAAGCTTTCATATCTTATTATGGAAAAGCTAAATAATGAGTTTAATGGAAAATTGGATCTTACCGTAAAAATGTTTCTCAACTTATACGAAAGGAAATTCTTCCATCAACTTATATCCAGCCAGCTCGATATGGATAGAATGGACTACCTTAAGAGAGACAGCTTTTTTACCGGGGTTATGGAAGGTACGATCGGAGCAGACAGAATCATTAAAATGCTGGATATTATTGACGACGAATTAGTTATAGAGGAAAAGGGAATATACAGCATTGAAAATTTCTTATCATCCAGAAGACTGATGTACTGGCAGGTTTATTTGCACAAAACAACCGTGAGCGCAGAAAAAATGCTGATACAAATTATAAGGAGAGCTCAGCATTTATCCCTGACCGGTGAAAAATTATATGCATCGGAGGCATTAAATGTTTTCCTTCAGCAAAAAATAACACTTGATGATTTTACTCAAAATCATCTCTACCTTCAAGCTTTTACCAGTCTCGATGATTATGACTTATGGGGAGCGATAAAAATATGGAAAAATCATAAAGACCCTGTATTGTCGTTGTTATGTAACCAGCTATTAGAAAGGAAGTTATTCCGAATTGAAATATCAAGGACACAATTTGAGGAAGAAAAGATTGATCAGCTAAGAAAAGAAGTAGTAAAAAATCTCGGATTGCCTGAAGAAAATTCGGAATATTTTGTCGTAAATGGTGTTCTAAGAAACAGAGCATACCTTCCGGTAAGCAATAAAATAAATGTTCTTACAAAAAAAGGACAAGTATTGGACGTCGCCCAGGCCTCTGATCTTCCCAACATAAAGGCTATAAGTAAAATAGTAAAAAAACATTATTTATGCTGGCCTAAAAATGTATCTTTGTAAGATGGTTCATAGTTAATAATTTGTTTAAATTAGTTTAATGGAATTTACAACAGGACAGATTGCCCATTTAATTGGGGGAGAAGTCAAAGGAAGTGATAGCCTGAAAATCAGCAAACTGGCAAAAATTCAAGAAGGTCAGGAAGGTTGTATTTCCTTTTTATCAAATTTAAAATACGAACCTTATTTATATACCACTCAAGCTTCGGCTGTTATAGTTGACAAGAAATTCGTTCCCAAAAGCGAGGTTAAAACCACTTTAATTCTTGTTGATGATCCCTATACCAGTTTTACAACATTACTCGAAGAATACCACAAATTCATTAGTTTTATGAAAACTGGAGTGGAAACCCCTTCTTACATTGGGCAAAATTCCTCTACGGGAGAGAATATTTATCGTGGCGCATTTTCCTATATTGGAACAAACTGTCGAATCGGAAAAAATGTAAAAATTTATCCTCAGGCATATATTGGAGATAATGTTACAATTGGAGATAACACCATTATTTTTCCCGGAGTAAAAATTTATTCAGATTCAAAAATCGGAAGTTATTGTACATTCCATTCCGGTTCAGTAATAGGTAGCGATGGTTTCGGATTTGCGCCACAACCAGATGGCACATACAAAACCATACCTCAGGTAGGTAACGTAATTATTGGAAATCATGTAGACATTGGAGCAAATACTGTTATTGATTGTGCAACCATGGGGTCAACAGTCATACATGATGGTGTAAAACTTGACAATCTGATTCAGATTGCTCACAATGTTGAAATTGGCAAAAACACAGTGATAGCTGCACAATCCGGAATTTCCGGATCTACCAAAATAGGAGAAAATTGTGTCATTGCCGGTCAAGTAGGAATTGTTGGACATATCACATTGGCAAATAAAACCAGCATAGGAGCTCAATCAGGAGTTGGCAAATCGGTAACAACAGAAGGGACAGCCATACATGGATCCCCTGCATTTGAATATAAAAAATTTCTGAAATCAAGTAGTGTTTTCAGAAAACTTCCGGATTTGCAAAAAAGAATTGAGGAACTTGAGGAAAAAATTATAAATTTGCCGACTTTATAAGGTTAAATGAACGTAAAACAGCATACCATCAAGAGTCCCGTATCTATTTCAGGAGTAGGATTACATACAGGAGTAAAAGTTAACATGACTTTTGTACCTGCGCCCCCCAATCACGGGATTGTTTTTCAAAGGGTTGATCTTGAAAACCAACCTATTGTTGAAGCAGACGTCGACTATGTAGTTGACCTATCAAGAGGAACCACAATTGAAAAAAATGGAGCAAGAGTAAGTACAGTAGAGCATACGCTTGCTGCACTTATGGGATTGCAGATCGATAATGTTCTCATCCAGATTGACGGTCCTGAAACCCCGATTATGGATGGCAGCTCTCAGCCTTTTGTGGAAGCACTGGAAACTGTTGGTTTTCAGGAGCAAAATGCATTAAGAAACTTTTTTGAAGTTCCGCACAGCATCTTCTATAAAGATAATGAAAAGAACATAGAAATTGCAGCTCTTCCACTTGATGATTATAGAGTTACCGTAATGGTAGACTATAATTCTCCGGTTTTGGGAAGTCAGCATGCTTCTCTTACGAATATCAACCAGTTTTCTAAAGAAATTGCATCCTGTAGAACTTTCTGTTTCCTTCATGAGCTGGAAATGCTTCAGAAGCAAAACCTTATCAAAGGTGGAGACCTGAACAATGCCATTGTAATTGTTGACAGAGTTGTACAAGATCATGAGCTGGAGCACCTTGCAAAATTATTTAACAAGCAAAAAGTTGAGGTTAAGAAAGAAGGCATTCTTAATAATCTTGAATTACGTTATAAAAATGAACCGGCAAGACATAAGCTGCTTGATGTAATCGGAGATCTTGCTCTTGTAGGTAGACCTTTAAAAGCTCAGATTCTTGCAGCCCGTCCAGGGCATGCTGCTAACGTAGCATTTGCAAAAAAAATTAAGAAAATCATGAAAGAGGCATCTAAGAATCAGATTCCTCATTATGATCCGAATATGCCTCCGGTACTTGATGTAAATCAAATATATAAGGCCTTACCTCACAGATATCCGTTCAAGCTTGTTGATAAAATATTTTATCTGGACGAGACAACGGTAGCAGGTATCAAAAACGTAACCATCAATGAGCCATTTTTTCAGGGACACTTCCCTGGAAACCCTGTAATGCCAGGTGTAATGCAAATTGAAGCAATGGTTCAAACTGGAGGAATTTTAGTATTAAATACAGTACCGGATCCTGACAACTATTGGACCTACTTCCTAAGTATAGAAAGCTGTAGGTTCAAGAGATTTGTAGTACCCGGAGATCAGATAATATTTAAGTGCGAGTTATTGGCTCCTATAAAAAGAGGAATTGCTAAAATGCAAGGGCAGGCATTTGTTGGTAATAATCTGGTTTGTGAAGCAGTAATGTCTGCTAGTATTGTAAGGAAAGACACAGGAAAATCCCTATGAATCAACCTTTAGCTTATATACATCCTCAGGCAAAAATTGCCAGAAATGTTGTTATTGAGCCATTTTCGACAATTCATAAAAATGTTGAAATAGATGAAGGAACCTGGATTGGTCCAAATGTGACCATCATGGAAGGTGCCAGAATCGGAAAAAACGTTAAAATTTATCCGGGAGCTGTTATCTCTGCTCCCCCTCAGGATCTTAAATTCTCAGGAGAAGAAACAACTGCTATCATTGGCGACAACTGTGTCATAAGAGAGTGTGTGACTGTCAATAGAGGTACTATAGAAAAATACAAAACCGAAGTTGGTAAAAACTGCCTTCTAATGGCATATGTGCATGTAGCTCATGATTGTATCATAGGTAATAATTGTATTCTGGCCAATTCGGTTCAGCTAGCAGGTCATGTAACTGTTGATGATTATGCTATAGTTGGCGGATCCAGCGCAGTTCACCAATTTGTAAGAATTGGAGCACATGCTATGATATCAGGAGGTTCGCTGGTAAGAAAAGATATACCTCCCTACACCAAGGCTGCCAGAGAACCGTTAAGCTACTGTGGTATTAACTCCATTGGTCTTAGAAGAAGAGGTTTCAGTAACGACAAGATCAACGAAATACAGGAAATATACAGAACGGTATATCTGAGAGGATATAACAATTCAAAAGCACTGGATCATATTGAAGTGAACTTTACTTCTTCGAAAGAGAAAGATGAGATTGTAAATTTCATTCGCAGCTCAGATAGAGGTATTATGAAAGGGTTCAGTCAGTAAAACATGAATATTATCGCTGAAAATTTAGGCAAGAGATTTGACCGGAATTGGCTTTTCAGAAATCTTAACCTGAATTTTCAGCAAAATAAATCCTATGCCATTACCGGCAGAAATGGCTCCGGAAAATCCACTTTAATTCAAATACTTGCCGGACTTACTTCCCCGAATGAAGGAAAAGTAAAATATTTTTCAAATAACACAGAATTTTCTCCTGAGCATCTTTATCAAAAACTCACATTTACAGCTCCCTACCAGGACTTAATAGAAGAATTAACCTTAGGTGAAATAATAAATTTTCATCTCACATTTAAGAAATTTAAGAATAATCTTTCCCAAAAGGATTTTATTCAGATACTGGGGCTCGAAAAATCATCCGAGAAAAAACTGACATACTTTTCATCAGGGATGAGGCAAAGAGTAAAGCTTGGCTTTGCAATGTATACTGAATCGGAAATTCTGTTCTTGGATGAACCTACTGTGAATCTTGATTCAGCAGGAATAAACTGGTATAAAACTGAAATTATCCAAAACATAAAGGATAGAATTGTGATTATCTGTTCAAATCAACCTTATGAATACGACTTTTGTCACGAAATCATCAAGGTTGAGGATTTTCATAAATCCTGAAAATTTGGAACAAGACAGATACTCAAAATTTGTAAAGAGAAATGAAGAAACCTTTTGGATGATTGCATTGCTGCAATTGGCCATCTTCTTCTTTGTATTATTTCTTCCTTCATTAAACAGGGAGGATTTAAATGAACTACTTACCTGGATTTGTCCCTCTTTTTTGTTCAGTTTCCTTATTGCATCCAGACTATATTACTATTCCAGAGTAAAAAATCTGCTTCATGAAAATACGAGATTTAAAGTAAGATCCTTTTTAAGATTAAGCTTCAGAAAATGGCTTATTATCCTTTTCGGAAATTTCCTTTGTCTATTTTCCTACATTCTAAATCAAGATCCGACATTCTTATTCCTCTTCGGAATAGGTCTTTCCTCCTACCTCTTTGCCAAACCTTCAGTACTGAGAATGACTAAGGATTTCAGAATAACTGCATCTGAAGTCCAGCCTCGAGAAAGCAGAATGGCCTTTTTCATTCCATCTCAAATTATTGCCATTGCCATTTCTGCTTATTTCTTTAAGGAAATTGCTTTTGCATATAAAGAAGGACAAGACAAGGATTTGGCTTTGTTAATTGAAAACTGTGTATCAGAAAGCGGACTGGAAAACTATTACCCTTCCGAAACAAAAAATTACTGCGAGTGCACCTGCTCTAAAATCATGGAGAGATATTCGAACGAAGAAGTCCAAGAACACAATAAACTTCCAGCTTCTCAACGAAATTATATTTACAAAGAAATTACAGACAGATGCTTTGTTGAAAACTTCAGACATGTTTTGGCAGATACTTTAACTAAAAAATCTTACCGTAAATCAAAGGCTAAATAGTTAAATACGTATTTAGGTTTCGCATAAAACAAAAGTCGGACAACATGAGCTGTCCGACTTTAATATATCATCTTAGACAATTTATCTTATTTTACTATTGCTCTTAATGTCTGTGCTTTCCCATTCTGAATCAATCTGATCATATGCATCCCTTTATTATCAAGTTCCACAGGAGTTTCAGGTGTATAAGCATTGTTTTCGTAAATCAATTGCCCTAGTCCATTATAAATTTTAAGATCATATACCCCCTTTCCTGAAATTACAATTTTTCCCTCTGAAGGGTTAGGATATACGGATGATAATTCTTCTACAACATTATTGATACCCGTGACGATTTCAGCTTTTATCTCCTCTTTTTCTCCTGCCTCATTGGAAGTCAGATACAATCCTGATGCCAATACTGCATTTCCTGCACTGCGCGCAGCTGGAAATGTTATAGTACAGCTTACAGTAACTCCTTTTGAAGCTTTTTCGGAGTAATATACAGTTATCTGATTGGTATTGATCCCAGAAACGATCTCTCCACCCCAGACAAACCACGAATATGTTGCACCAGGATAAATACTTGGCGCTGTAAATATGTAATAACCTTTACCCATATTGAATGCATTCTGCCAGGTAATATCAAAGTCACGGTTTAATACCCGAATCTTGAACGAAGAACTATCCTCATTACACTCGGAATTGGTAGCCAGAACATAATAATCTCCCGGGGAAAGATCATTACCCGTAACTATGTTTTCATACTTATCATCTGTAAAGTAGCTAAATTCTGTACCAATATGATTCGTATTATAATCAAGATAAATTTCTTTCAGTACATTTTTATGAAAGACATTATTAAACCCGTAATAATCTCCATCAATCATATATACTAAAGTACTTCCATAGCTGTCTTTAGACATAATAACATCCGTAGTCATCAATTTTGTAGGCACTTTAGGCACGAAATTATAGAAGTATTTATTACATATCCCTAGATCTATATTAGGCTGATAGCGAATTTCTATCTTTGGAAATTTAGTTGACTTGCTTTCCCACATTGTAGATAAATCAATAGCTGCAGGATCTACAGGCAAGATGTCGTTAGGTTTTGCATTATCGCTCTTATCCAGAAAAGACATATCAGCCAACTCCTCTTCAGTAGCTACATGCCCATCCAGATAAACATAAGGTCTGATATCTAAAACTTCATCAAGACAAATGGATGGCATGTTTCTAAGTTCTAAACTGTGACAAGGACTTTCATCGACCTTCACATACATTTCTTTAGAATGAATATCATCAGCTGAGCAAATAGCATAACTTAATCTCATTCGATAGATCCCTTTTCCAAGGGTAGTCCAGTCTGTAAGGTTCTTAACAGCAGTTTCAGGATTTACACCGTCATATAAAAACAATCGATCGTGAAAGTCTTCAGTATCTTTTCCTGTGCCCCAGTACTCTATATTAGTAAGAAAATCCTTCAAGTAATTTACTTTAGCTCCTTTCTCAACAATGTACTTTAAAGTATCCTTTGTAAAGTATCTGGTGGGAGGTATTATAATATTGAGAAATATGGCAATACCATTGCGACCATTAAAAGGTGTATTCTTTTTATTAATATATATAGTTTCGTAATCGCTGTACTTGAATGCTTCTGTGATTTCGGTTTCAGTTATAACAGAACCATTTAACTGGAGGATTCTATACATACTTACGTCATCATTGGGATCATTAAGATCTCTTATTCCACATTGAGTATATATATCCTCAAGAGTGATCAAAGTGTCAGCACAGGAGGACATTCGATTTCCATTATCAGCAGTAACAAAAGCACCTGAAGTCTGCGCTAAAACCATACCACCAAACAATACTTTGGCAATGGATAATAGTAGTCGTTTTCTCATAGTTTATTAAGGGGTTTGATAATTAAAAATTTCCTTCAAAAAAGTGAAGTGATCTTCTTTTTACGATAATAAAGATCAAGGGTTCAATTTATTATAAAAGCGATCTTTTACCTAATATCAGCAGAGAATTACGAGTTATAAACAATTATTCCCTTTACGTTTATAAAAAATTTGACTATAACTATAGATCATGAATATCTAAAAAATTTACTCCATGAGGAATGTGCTATTCAAATGCCTTATCAAACAAACTCAAGTTCAGCTGTTCAATTATATTTAATAATAATTAAAAATCAATCATTCGCACAACTCGAACAAAAGCTAAAAACGGACGAAAATCAGATTTTTCTTATCTAGGAGAAAAGTGACAAAACGAGATTAAATAGATTAATATGAAATCGATGTATAATTGATTTTATAACTGGATTTAAGTCACTAATCCTAAAAGACAAATAACTTTTTGAAAATATATCCTTGATTTATTGCAGGTTTCAAAAACTTATCTAACTTTGCTACTCACCATAGCTGGTTGAACATAAAAACACCCCCAACGTTTTTTGACCTTCTCAGACGGAGAAGGTTTTTTTTTGAATTTACATCTCTCAAGTATAAATTATACTTCATTCTGCATAACCTGGCACCAAAACAATTGTCTGAATTCCACTTCAGGTTTTATCTTTACTAGTAATTATCTATTCAAAGTATGTCAAGTACTTTTCATAACCACCCTTATCCAATAGAAGGTCATATATAGCAACTTAAATATTTACAGTTGTGAATATATCAAATAGGCACATAAAAAAAAGACCCGCCTTTCGGCAGGTCTTTTTTATTTTATCAGGCTTACTTATTACTGTTTTACAACAGATTTAATAAGGTTTCCTGACTCTGACTGAATATGTACAAAATACATACCTTTATTCAGATTTGACATTTCAACATTTAAAGTATTCTCATTGGCAGCTTCAAACACAACTCTTCCAAGCATGTCAACAAGCTTCACTGATTTGCTACCATCAACCTTAGTTATATCAATAACAAGATTGTCAGTTGCAGGGTTTGGATAGATTTCAACCATGCTGTTTAATATACTATTGATAGAAGTAACGCTTGCTACTACAACATCAACATCAGAAGTTACAGCAGTGCATGGAGCAGTTCCAGCAACTGTATATCTGAAAGTATATGTACCAATAGTAGTTAAACCACTTACATTTACATTTGCTGAATTGGCAGAAGGACTAAAAGATACATTTACTCCGGAAGGAGAAACAAGACTCCATGTTCCAACAGCAGAACCTGATCCTGAAAGAGATGCAGTAGGTCCGACAATAGAAGTCTGAGATGGACCAGCACTTGAAGTAGGACTGGCGGTAACGGTAACAGCGATAGGTGTTCTTGAACTCTCACATGATCCAACTTTTTGAGAAACATAGTAAGTAGTAGCCCCTGCAGTAGCGGTAGATGGCACTGTAGCTGTGGTGCTTGCTATTCCTCCTGTCTGATTTGTTCCATACCACTGTAGATCCATTCCTGTCAGAGCAGTAGCTTTCAATGCAGCTGCTGTAGTACCCTCGCAAAGAGCAGGTGCTGCTGTAGCTGTTGGTGCCACCGGAGTACAAATATCTGATCCTGCTGCAGCATTACCTAGAGACATACCAGTGAAAGAGATCTTTTGATCTGTAAACGCTTTTGGCTGATAACTAGGATCGCCTGTGTCTGTTGAATTCACCACTATAATAATAACAGACTCTACTTTTGAATAATCAAATTTTGAATTGTCAAGATCAATTACAGAGCCGCTTGCAGTCACTGCATTTTTGAAATCAAACTCAAAGGTTATATTATCACCAGGTCTCAAAGAACCTGGCCCTACCTGATCATCTGTATGAGCAGGAGTTTGTCCTACCTGTGTAATATGGTTTTTGTTAAAACCAATTTCATATCTGTATGAAGCTCCAGTTTTCCAATCATTTCTAATTTGACCGTTATTTACAACAAGCTTATTAAAAGATAGTATTTTTCCATTTATATCTCTTAACTGAAATTTAATTTCCAGATTAGTAGTATTTGTTGTCGGAGCACTTACATTCATTTTGAAGAATGCATTAGTTCTTAAATCAAGGGTGTAAGGCGTTTTAGTGCCATTGCAATAATCCCCAAAACTGAAACCTATTGCATCATAACCATTCTGAGGTTGTGAAAGGGTATAAGTCAGTTTTCCATCTCCGGTTCTTGATTTTGTAGCTACAAAAGGAGTGCTAGCGTTCACATCTTGCCACCAGAAAATACCAGCAGAAGTGCTTTTAGTTGGGGCTGAGCAATCTTTACCTCCAGTAAGTTCGTTATACTCAATAGCTGTTTCAAACATATCAACTACACCAGTGGTTGCAATATTGGAAGCTCCCACTATAGTTACATGCACTGGCGCAGATGTAGCAACAACAGTATTGTTAGCGTCATAAACTTTAGCCGTTATAACATGAGTTCCGCTAGTTAATGTTGAAGTCGTAAAGCCGTAAGGAAATGAATTGTCAGAATTCAATAAAGTAGCTCCATCATAAAACTCTACTTTTGAAATAGTACCGGAAGAAATGGTAGCTGTTGCAGAAAAAGTAATAGATTCCTCTAAATCATAAGTCTTATTGTTCTCAGGAGCTGTAATGATTACATCTGCAGATACAATGTTTGAACCCGGTTTCCACCAGTTACCAGTGAGCATAAACAAAGTAACAGTACGCAATGTCGCACTGAAGTAAGCTTCATTATTTCCTAAGCCAACAACGTTGTGGTAACATGCGTTCAATGAAGATTGATTAGCAGCGTTGGTTCCCATTACTGCCAGTGCATAGGTACTAAATGTACCATTTTTATATTGACCGTTAGCCGGGCTGGAGGCACTTGTAGATAAAGGACCTTTTAAGTTACTCTCCTGACCTTTCAGCCAGTTAGTCATTTTAACGCAAATATCTGCTCCTGTGGTTGCCACACTCGGGCCATTCCAGAGCACGTCATTGGCCATTCTCCAAGGGTTTCTGCAAGATTCGAAACCATATTCATTTGGGCCATTACAGCCATTAGGTTGAGCGTTGCTTCCTGCCCAGTTACTCACCAGTCCTGTAGAAGAGTTACGGTTGGTCAACAAAAACTGGTTGGCAGTTGTAGTAGCACTGTTCCAGAAACTTGCCTGATTGCTTTCAATTTTTGCAAACTCTCTGAAATATGCAGGAGCCATATAGCTTGGGTTTCTACAGTCATTCCCGGTTCCCCACGCATCTCCATTAAGTACCTGCTTGGAATCAGGATGCATTTCTTTCTCTCTTATAATTCTTATTAAATTTTGAGCTTGCGTTTTATAATTTCCGCTTGGCCATTGGTCAGCAGCGACAATCAGAGCCATAGCAGCATCTAATTCAGCATCAGTTGCTCCATTGTATTGATCAGTATTATTACATCCATTTATTTTCCAGTTCATGACACCATTTCCATTCTTATATGAATTGTAATATTGCCATAATCCGTCAAACAAGGCTTTATCTCCAGCATATGCTGACAAAAGCATACCATATGCAATACCTTCGGATACAGTAAACTGTGTTTGGTCAAATTTTACTCTGTAACCTTTAC
Organism: Sporocytophaga myxococcoides; assembly: GCF_000775915.1. Classification (NCBI taxonomy): domain Bacteria; kingdom Pseudomonadati; phylum Bacteroidota; class Cytophagia; order Cytophagales; family Cytophagaceae; genus Sporocytophaga; species Sporocytophaga myxococcoides. The sequence goes on along the minus strand of NZ_BBLT01000008.1, from coordinate 202,978 downwards.
CTGAACATGCTTCTACAAAGTTAGACTTCCATGCATTGTAAGCATCTGCTGCAGCCTGAGACTTACCATATTCCCCTCCGCTTGGCAAATTGTCAGGCATAATTCCATAGGGGTAGCTGGAATTGGAGTTGAATTTTTTTGCCGGATTACCCGAATTAATTTGAGCCTTTGCGCTTAGCAAGGTGCAAACCAGTAAAATCACTAAGTAGTATTTTTTCATAGGTTATTATAATTTTTTTAAGCTAAGTAAAATGCTAAGATATATTTATATCACAAAAAACACAAAATTTATTTGAAAAATACCAAAACGAAAAAGATATAAAATTGTTTAAATTTTATATCTTTTTAATCTAATTTTCATCACAGACTATTTGGTAATCAAAAGGAACAATCCAAATAGAGAAGATTCTCCGAAAGTAAAATTCAGATATAATTAATTTTAAAAATTTCTTTAATATTGGTTAATTTCTCCAAAACAATATTCCGTTAGAATATTTATTTGGTATTGACTAGCTTTCCATCTTTTGAATAATACAATTTCACTTTCTTTTTCTTTTTTTCCACTTCTATAATATAAAGTTTTTCCCCCTCCTTTTTTTTAAATTCTTCAGTGTCTTCTAACTTCCATTTGGCATATTCAGAATGAGAAAACGCTTTTTTCACATCAGGAGGCATATCTTCCAGTTTTATATCTATTTCAGTTCCTATATAGGAACCATCGGGACGAAATATTGCTTCCATCTCGATACCTTTATTCATAAATTCTGCTTCATAGACATTTTCTTTTTTTTCCAACTCCCATTCATAGACAAACATGTTAGGATACAGTTCATAAAAACTATTTCTGACTGCAACAGGTACATCATTCTCAGACAGCTCTTGCCCGATGGCAGATAAACTCATAAAATACATAAGACTTAGTGTGATTAATATTTGCGATTTCATATCTTTATTATATCTGTTTGTTCTTCCTAATTCACGTTCAATCAAACTTCTATTATTCTACTCATAAACCATAAGATTAATAATCAATTACTTGTCCAGATATGATGCAAGTTTAGTAAGGTCTTGCTTCATTAGTGTAATGTTTGCTTGCAGCTGATCAAGCATTCTCGCTCTGGCTTTAAGAGTTTCAGAAGTATACTGTCCTCCTTTACCAAAAAATAATGCTACCATATTTTGGTTGTGCTTGTTTTCTTTTTTTTCCCATTCATAAATAGCCTTCCAGCCTTTTAAAATCTGAACTCTAAGCGATGGTTCTTCAGGTTTATCGGGATTGTAATAATTGAAATAATACCATACATGTGCGGGAAAAAGCAAAGAAGTCTCTTTTCCATTCCATATTTCCTCCAGGTGATTTCTAGGGTGATAGAATTCTAATTTCGGTTTTGATGTAAAAATCATAAAGCCCAATACAGCTTCAGCAATACCACCTCCAACTTGTATTACATGTTCCATATTTGAGTTATCACTGGTAGCAAATAAAATCCCTGAGGTAATTGTTGCAATTGCACCAACACTTATAGCTGCCACTGTAAACTTTGTTTCTCTGTCATCTTCTCTTTTTTTGAGATAATAAGAAATCTGATCTGCCCTTTCTTCTTCACAATCAATTTCAGAAGCTACTGCTGATATCTCAAGAGAAGCACGTTGAATGGCATTGGCAAGCCTTCTGTCTAAATCCAGTATACTTACTTTATTCTCAATACTGGGGGTAGAATTATATTTTTTTTCAGCATCAACATATTCTGAAAGCAATTCTATTATTCCAATGGCATTTGCTATTTTCAAACCTTCTTCCGAAAACCTTCCTAAAAGTGCTGTATCCAAATTAAGGTTATAAAAGGGCTCTGGGAAGTCTTCTACTGAGTAGTTATAAAGATTCTGCTGATTACAGTTGGAACTTAGCTCTTGAATAGAAGATATTCTTGAACTTTTGCACGAAACGAAAACAAGAATAGGAATAACAATTCCTAAATATTTAAATATTTGTTTAACTCCCTTTGAATGCATATAGAAGGAAACCGGTCTTTCATTAAATTGAAAAATGTAATTATGTTTTAAAAATAAAATTCAATTCTGGAAAAAATTTAGAAATTTCCTTAATATGGGACTTAGTAGGGATAAAAATAATAATAAAACAGACCTGTTATTCAATTATCGAAAAATGAGGTATAGAACCACCAAATACAACAGTTTCCTGACAATTAAACAAACAGGTCGTTTTTATTTAATAAACCGGTAATCTACAAATCAAACTGATGATTGAACCACCAAATGCATTCAGTAATGAATTGAAATTTCCTGGTTATATCTAAAGAAATCAGATCTTTCGGACAGTTTGATTTTGCCCATCCAAATACTCTACCAAATTGATAGACAAATTAATATATATTAAAGAGCCATTGCAAGGCTTTTTATATCTTTTCGCGAAGATTACCTAAAAAGAAAAAAAAATCCAACATTGGAATATTCCTTATGCTGGATTTTTAATGGGTCATAAATAAATGAGACTGTACTTAATCTAATCAGTCAATTTCAGTATTTTTTCTTCCGTTGACCAATTTCCTTATTCTCCATTTAAAAAAGCTAAAGTAAATACTAGGTAAGACAATTGGAATTAGAAGAAGGCAAGTCAACAATCCTCCTATAATTACAGTTGCCAATGGCCTTTGAATATCTGATCCTATACCATGACTAGTGGCTGCGGGAACTAGTCCAATGAGTGCTACCGTGATCATCATCAGAATGGGTTTAATCTGAACCAGGGAAATTGATATTATCCTAATTCTAAGATCTTTCAGGTCAGTATATGCGAAAGACAAATCCTTTAACTCTCGGTTGTAAGAGGAGACGAGCAATACCCCTGCCATAATAGCTACACCAAATAACGATACAAAACCTACGCCAGCGGAAACATTAAAGTAATAATCTCTCACCCAAAGAGCAGCAAGGCCACCGAGTATTCCAATTGGCAGACTAAGAATTGTAATCAGCATACTGACAGCATCCTTGTAAAGAATAAACAATAGCAGACCTATCAGTAACAAGGTAAATGGAATAGTGTAGGACAATTGACTAGTGACTCTGTCGAGGTTTTCAAATTGGCCACCCAATGCCGTTTTGAACTTCCTGGGCAGCTTCATTGATTTTATTTTTTGGGCTACTTCCTTGGCAAAGCCCCCTTGATCCCTTCCTCTTATATTGGCCCTAACTGTAATAATCCTTTTTCCCTCAACCCTGTAAATGTTTGTTTGACCGTCTACCATACGGATATCTGCCAGTTCACTCATTGGTATCTGACTTCCGGTGATAGAAGGCACCAACATTTTCTTCACGTCCTCTATTGAACTTCTGCTTTCCGGAAGGAACCTTATAACAAGATCGAATCTTTGGGTTCCTTCATAAACTGTGCTTATTGTTTTACCTCCAATTGCGGCTTCTATCATAAGCTGAATATCACTAACATTTATACCATATCTGGCAGCATTCTCTCTGTTAATATTTACAACAATCTGCCCTTGAGGCCCTTCCTGCTCAATACCTACATCGCTCGCTCCGGGTATTTTTTTAATAATAGCCTTTATTCTGTCTCCTACACTTCTTATCTCTGTAAGATTTTCTCCAGCTATAGTCACGGCAAGATCAGCTGCGCTGCCATTTACTACCTCTGTCACCTGGTCTATAATCGGCTGGCCAAATGCAAAATAAGCTCCTGGAAATGCCGCTTTAAGTTCGCTCTTTAGCTTTAAAACAAGTTCAGCTTTTGAAGTATCATTTACCCATTCATTATAAGGGTTTAGATTGATGAGAATTTCAGTCCTGTTAGCACCGAATGGATCTGTACCTTCATCGTTTCTTCCGGTTTGCGTAAGTATACTTTTAACTTGATTGTGTTTTGATATAATCTTTCTTATTTCAGGAGCAAGCTTTGCACTTTTATGTATTGAAATCCCACTTGGTAAATTACATCTGAAAAATATCGATCCCTCATCAAGAGGAGGCAAAAACTCAGTACCAGTGCGAACTGCAAGTAAACCAATTCCAGTGATGATCAGGAAGATTAAAAAAAAACCAAAATTTGGTATTTGCATTGTTCTGATCAGAACTAATTCATAAGGATTAATTTTCTTTAATGAAGCAATTGCTTTATTACCTAAATCAGCCAAAGGCGAGAGTATATTTTTTCTGGTATTATAAAAACCATCTCCAACTTCTTCAAACTTCTTTTTATAAATAAAGGAGATCAACACCGGGACCACTGTAATAGAACAGATGAATGAACCCAGAATTGCGAAAGAAATTGTAAAGGCCATTGGAGAAAAAAGCTTTCCTTCTATTCTTTGCATTGCAAACAAAGGTGTGTATGCTATGATAATAATAGCAACAGAAAAGAATAACTCCTTTCCAATCTCCTGAGCAGAGTGAGTTGTGAAATTATAAATCCCGTTTTTTCTATCTCCTACAGGAGCAGACTTTATTGACCTTACCAAGTGTTCCACCATAATACAAGCACCGTCAACTATAATTCCGAAATCTATAGCACCAAGCGAAAGAAGGTTAGCTGGAATGCCGGTTATCTTCATCATAATAAATGAAAATAGTAATGCTACAGGAATAGTAACAGCTACAACCAAAGCAGAGCTAAAGCTTCCCAAAAATACAACCAGTATTATTACCACTATTGTGATACCTTCAATCAGTGTATGAGATACTGTTTCCAATGTAAAATCTATCAGATTAGATCTGTCATATATCACATGAATCTCAACTCCTTCGGGCAAATCATTACTGATTACTTCGTTGAGTTTTTCCTTCAGTCTTTTCAAGGTTTCTTTGGTATCTTCTCCCCTCTTTAATAACACGATGCCTTCAGTACCAGAATTTTCACGAATCCCTTCAGCAGGAATAGAATATCCCAATATACCCGAAGGATAAGGAGGCCCGATCTCAATACTGGCAACATCTTCCAGAAATATCGGAACACCTCCGGAGGATGAGATGACTATTTTCTTAAGATCACGAACATTTGCAACAGCACCAATACCTCTGACAGCAAAGCCTTGTTCCCCTCTTTCAATAATATTACCTCCCGTATTCAGGTTATTATCTTCAACGGATGAAATAAGATTTTTTAACGTAAGATTATATTTCTTTAACCTCTCCGGACTGGTCAGAACCTGGTATTGCTTCAGAGGACCTCCGAATGAGCTGATATCAGCGATACCGACTGTTTGTAACAACTTAGGAATGATTACCCAGTCATTAAGAGTTTTGAGATCCATGGGGGTATAATTCTCATTTCCCCGGACCACATATCTCAGAATTTCCCCTGTTGGAGAAGATAGCGGCCCTAACTCAGGTGTTACCCCAGGTGGGAGCTGAGCATTCTTAAGCTTTTCAGAAACATATTGTCTGGCAAAAAAATCTTCAACATTGTCATCAAAGGTAAGCTGAACAACAGACAATCCAAAGATGGTTCTGGACCTTCTGAATATTACGCCTGGCACACTATTAAGACTCCTTTCAATGGGCATAGTTACCTGCTGCTCGACCTCCTCAGCTGCCCGTCCCTGATACTGTGTTATGATTACAACATTGGTATCCGAAATATCTGGATAGGCTTCTATCCTGAGAATAGTGTATACATAAATTCCACCGATGATGACAGCAAGAATTCCGGCAATAGGCACCCACCTGTTTTTGATTGAAAATGCAATAAGTTTTGAAATCATTCTATCAGTTAATTAAAAGCCAAAACTTAAACCTTTCAATAACATTGCACCCTCATAAACAATGGAATCGCCTTCTTCTACTCCATCGAGCAGAATAATATCTTCTCCCATTTCATTTTCAGCAATGACTTCCTTGCGCTTAATTATGCTTTTGTTTTTAACAAAAACATAGTTTCTTCCTTCAACAGATATAACAGATGAAACAGGTACTGATAAAGAGTTTTCTTCTTCGATAGGAAATTTTACTTTAGCATACATCCCTGGTTTAAATCTTTCATTGTGATTGGCAAGAGTGATCCTCACCTTTGCCGTACGGGTCTGCCTATCGAGTACATCACCTACTGCAGTAATCTTTCCAGAAAATCTCTCTCCTGGATAAGATGTGAAAAGCACAGTGCAGGATTTACCATTTTTTAGACTTCCGATAATACTTTCAGGTACATTGGAAATGAGCCAGATATTTCCAGGAGGAATGTCAGTCATTGTAATAGGGTCGAATCCACGCATACGTAATTGTCCTTCTTTCTCGGCCATTTCCGTGGCAGCGTCGGTAAGACCGGTTTCTGCCTGCTTAAGTTCTGTGCCTGTTGCTGCCTTGTGATCATACATATCCCTTACTCTTTGCAAGTAATCCGAATCTCTCTTATAATGAGCTATGCTTTGCAAATATTCTGTGTAAAGCCGGTTGAGCTCTTCATCATCAAACAGAATAATGGTATGTGCTTCTTTCAGTCTAGGTTTCAGAATACTGGCAACAACTGTAGCCGGAGCCATATACTCACTATTAAGAGGTTTTTTCTTCGCTACGATAGTTTTAAAAACAGCATTCTCACTTTTCAGAACTATGACCTGTCCGTTATCCTGAACAACAGGATCTAGAAAATCACTATTGCTTGTTTTCTCCTCATCCTTCTTACAAGAAACAAACAGTAGGATTATGATTATATAAATAAAGTTTTTATAATCTAACATATACTGATGATATTACATTGTTAATTTATCTAATAATGACGACACATACAGTAATTCAATCTGACTTCTTTTCAGATCGTATTGGGCCTGATTGTGTATAAGCATGGCATCATAAAAAGTTCTCTGCGCTTCCAGAAAATCAATGATAGTGGTGTTGCCCTTCAGATAAGCATACCTGACGATTTCAAGGACCTCCTTAGATTGATCCAGAATCAACTGAACCTGGATTACATTGTCCTTTTTCTGAAGATAGGTACTATAGCTATTTCTCAATTCTACAGTCACTTGAAGTATCAGTGCCTCAAAAGCTGTTTCAGTCTTTAGCTTCATTACTTTGGCTTTTTGAATTTCACCTTGGTTCCTGTCAAAAAATGGAATAGGCAAGGTGAGGTAAGTTCCATAATAACCTACTGAGTTCTGAGGATTGTATATACCACCTGCTTCTACATTAGGCATAGCATATGCCTTCTGAAGTTTTTCGTTGACTTTACTCAGCTCCTTTTCATAATTCAAGGCAGCAACATCAGGTCTTTTCTCAAAAGCCATCTTCAGCATAGTATCCAATGGTTCAATGAATGTTTCAGAAAATAAGCTATCAGAAGCTTCAATTTCAATAGAATCGCTGGTACCTAAAAATATCTCAAGCGTCTTAAGCTCATTAAGATAGGTTCTCATAGTGTTGCGCTCCTGCAATGAATATTGCTCGAACAGAATTTTAGTTCTTATAAGTTCTGAAGGAGTGATTACTTCATTTTTCAGCCTTACTTTATTAATATGAACCAGTGTATCGATATTGGCTTTTACCGTCTCAAGCAGATCCAGATTCTTTTTATAAAGCCATAGTTCGAGGTATTTGAGAGAAACGTTTAATAGTAGATTACGCTCAGTCTCCTGAATGTTTTTTTTAGTGATAAAGGAGTTCACCTCCGCATATTCTATTTTATAATTTCTTTTGTGAAATGTCTGAAACTGCTTGGTAAATTGATACCATACCTGTCTGCTGGAAGCATTAAAATAGCCTCCCCTTTCCGGGAATGGACTGTTTCTTGCAGCACCTATCTGAAGAAACTGATTATTAAATACGGGATTTGGTCTAAGTCCTGCAGAAACAATATCTGCATTTGCTATTGAGGAATCATAAACAACAGTTTTCAGAAAGAGGTTATTTTTTCTCGATAAACTTAAAGCCTCTTTAAATGAAACCTTTGTTTGAGCAAATACAGAATGAACGCATAGAACAAAAACCAGATAAATGTTTTTCATTCTAATGGAATAATTTTAAAGAAGTAATAAAAGGGATTTTTGTTTTCTGAAAGAGATTCAGAAAAATGACTATTAGGAAAGTACAAGTAGGGAAATGTATCGGGGCACTCCTTTCCTGTATGAAATAAATTTTAGTTCTCGTGAATGATCTAAAAGACTTTTACTATCAGTTAGATCTTTTGGAAATAAAAAATCTGTGTCTAAAAAAGGGAGTAACAAAAAGTAAATCTTTGCAAAAGAAACTACCTCTTCTTCCGGTGAAATCTGATAATCATATTCATCATCATCCTCATCCTCCGGATTTGAATCTGGCATTCCGAAAATATCTTCAAAGATTAATTCAGTAACGGAATTAATCTCTTCTTTTTCCTGATTCTTAACACCCGAAAAGGAAGAAAACTCCGGAAACAAGAGGCTTGAATTCAGAATAAGAATTACAAAAAGATATTTCAGTATTTGAAAATTCATTTTAATTATTCAAAATTATCAATTTTCTGAAATATAAAATCCGTTTTTTAACAAAGTCTTCAAAAAACTTAGTTAAAATCAATTGTGAATTATTTTTCTCCTGGAATAATATTCAATTATTCTTTATGCATCCCCAAACAATGAGATGTAGTTCAAGTTTTAATTTATGGTTATAATCCCTCTGGTTCTGCCTTTTGGTAATATTGTTGGTAAGTATTTTAAGGCTGAATAATTCATCTCCTTAGGTTCTTTAAGACTATTCTGCCACACGGCAATTACTTTCAAAGAATCCTGCAAAAACAGTTTCTTCGTTGCACTTCTTTGTATTTTACCATTGAATGTTTTGGGAATGGAAGAAGGGATAGTAAGGCAAATCATGTAAGGGTCTATACCATTCATAATAAAAACCTCACTTCGAATTTTCCCCAAAAGCTCTTCTACATTTATTTTATTTATTGAATCTTTGGAAACTTCCTGAACTATAACCAGTACTTCTTTATTCTCCCGGGTTATAGTAAAAGCTGCGCAACATCCTTTTCTTAAAGCAGGATGACTGTGATATACACCATGTTCAATATAATGAGGATAATGAAATGTATCATTTATCACAATCAGATCATCTAACCTTCCAGTAAAGAATAATTCACCATTTTTGATAAACCCAAGATCCCCTGTTTTTAGAAATTTGATACCATTGTAAAGATGTTCTCTTGAAAATTCTACATTGTGATAAAAGTTTAAACCAAAGCCCGGATCAGCAATTAATACTTCTCCGACAGATCCATCTTCAAGTTTTTGGGCACTTTTGGGATCAATGATTATTACCTGGTAGTGCTTCCGGCTATTACCATAACTGATCAGTTTAAGGCTATCATTCTCAAGATTTGTTTCCACAGCAATATGGTTTCTGAAAAGCCTTTTACTGAAGCTGCGTGTTGTTACTCCTTTTCCCATACTTCCAACAGATAGCAATGAGGTGGCCTCTGTTAGCCCGTATACAGGTACAAAAGCTTTGGGAGAAAATCCACAAATAGAGAATTTATTGGTGAACCTTTCCAGAGTTTCCTGCATTACAGAATCTCCTCCATTAAATGCCACCTTCCAATGCTTTAAATCAAGCTCAGAAAGTTGTTCATCCTTGATTTTATGACAACACAGTTCAAAAGCAAAATTTGGCCCACCGCTAACAACTACACCTTTTCCTTTGAGGTTGCTTATTTCTTTCAGCCAGGTAAAAGGTTTTTTAATAAATGTTAATGGAGCCATCAATGTTGTTTGTATACCTGAATATACAGGAACTGTAACTCCGCTTATAACCCCCATATCGTGATATGGATGAAGCCAGTTTATTACATGCGTTTCACTGTTTACATCAAAGGCATTGATAAACTGCAAGGAATTGAGGTAGAGGTTTCGATGTGTTACTTCTATCCTTTTAGGAAAGCCTGTAGTTCCTGATGTATAATGTATCAATGCTACCTGATTGCTGCTATAAGAATCTTGTTTTCTTTTTCTGAAAACGCCGTTAGACTTAATTATATCTGAAGGTATCCATAAGAGATCATAGAGGATTTTAAGTTTTCTGTTTTTTTCTATTTCAGCTGAATTTTGCATTCTGTTTTTTGCCTCAAAGTCATCCAATTTGGAAAGGACGGAATTTGTGCATAGTACAAGGTCCGGATTACAATCGTCTGCAATTGTAATGAGACGATCTATATCTTCGCTCTCAGGGGGATAAGCCAGAACCGGTATAATATCGGCATAAAGACAAGCAAAAAATGCGACAATAAAATCAAGGCCTGAAGGATATAACAGCAAAGCCTTATCTCCTGAAACGGTCCTTTCTTTTAGGACAAATGCAAGTGTTTTTGCTTTTCTTCCCAAATCTTTATAGGTCAGAGAAAGAGAACCTTCCTTTACTTCATTAAGAAATGTGAATGCTATAAAATTTGGTTTTGAAGTAATCAGAGAATCAAGCTTATCCGTGAGAAAAATATAATCTTTTGCCGTCGTTTCCATATCATTTCACTTTATTGACTTTTCAAAAGTAGAGACGACAAAAAGTAAAATCCATACGGCAAAATAAGGATTTTAAAAATATCCCGTTTTACGGGAGGGAAGCTTAAAGTTGTAAGTCTTAAGTTGAAAGTTAAAAGTAAAAAAGCAACAGCTAGGGCAATGGGATTACATTTCACAATGCTCTTACCGATGCTAATGATTACAATAGCTATGACCTTCAGATCATGGATTAAATTCCCCCCTGACCTTTAATAGGTCAACTTCAGCTTTCAGCTTTAAACTTTTTAGTTTCAACTTTTAACCTTCCTAGTTAATGTAATTCAAACTCTCCTTTGGGCAGAATAACTTTAAATATAGACCCTTCACCTTCTACACTTTCCACATCTATTCTCCCACCTGCATTTTCTATAATTCTTTTAACAATGTATAATCCTACTCCACTTCCTTCCACATGATCATGGAATCGTTTGAACATATTAAATATCTTATCTATATTTTCTGCCTTTATACCTAGTCCATTATCCTGGCATATGATGGTATTATAATATTCATCCGAACTGCACATAATTTTAACAATCGGATTTCTTTCGGGACTGCGGTATTTAATGCCATTACTTATCAGATTATAAATAATACTTTTCAGGTTTTTTCTTACAAATTTAATTTCATTACAATCTTCAAGATGATAAATTATCTCTGCATTATTTCTTGAAATCTGATCGGAAATGGTAATCTTCACATCATCAATAAGCTCTGAAAGACCTACCAGCTCTACAGTTTCAAGGCTTTCTTTCTGAATTTTGGCAATTTCAGTAAGGTCCTTTATTGTTATCTGAAACTTTTCCACAGATATGTCAATCATTTCCTTTATATCTCTAAGATCCACATTTAACAAAGATTGTTCACCCAACTCTTCAAATAAATTACTGATTAAACCTTCTATATTAGATATAGGTGCTTTTAAATCATGAGAGGCAGTATAAATGAAATTATCCAGATCATTGTTAATTCTCTTTAATTCCTTTATAGTTTTCAGCAATTCATCTGTCCTTTCCTTTACTTTATTTTCAAGGTCAGTATTCATTGATTGGAGGCTTTCTTCAAGGAATTTACGCTCAGTAAGGTCTCTGGTAATTTTAGAAAAACCGATTAATTTGCCTGAAGTGTCATGTAAAGCCGTAATTAAAACATTTGCATAAAATGTACTACCGTCCTTACGAACTCTTAATCCTTCATCTTCAAACTTACCATGTATACCCGCCTGAACAAGTTCATATTCGGGATACTTTTGTTTTTTCTTCTCTTCTGTATAAAATACAGAAAAGTGTTTACCTATTATTTCATCTTCATTATATCCTTTAATCCTCTTAGCCCCCTCATTCCATGAAGCAATGGTTCCATTAGGTTCAAGCAAGAATATTGCATAATCCTTAACCCCTTCAATAAGAGACCTAAATCGCTCTTCACTTCTTCTTAGCCTCTCCTCTGCAAGTTTTCTTTCAGTAAGATTTCTGGTAATTTTAGTAAACCCTACCAGATTATTATTTTTATCGAATAGGGCTGTAATAATCCCATTTGCCCAGAAACGGGATCCATCTTTTTTTAACCTGAAGCCTTCTGCTTCAAATCTACCATGTAGGGTGGCCTGCTCTAGTTCATACTCAGGAAAATGTTTTTCCTTAAGTTCATTGTCATAAAATATCGAAAAATGTTTTCCTATTATTTCACTTTTCTTATATCCCTTTAAAGCTTCTGCCCCCTCATTCCATGAATTAATATATCCTTCAGGACTTAATTTAAATATTGCGTAATCTTTGACTGCATCAATAAAACTACGGAACCTTTCTTCTGCCTCGATTCTTTCTGTAACATCAATACTAAAACCTATTATTCCATTATTAACTGGAATAAAATAATTCTGGAACTCCCTTATTTCCCCACTTAAAGACCTAGAACGTCCTATATAAGAAACTGATTTTCCACTTAATGCAAGCTTACTGTTTTCAATATTTTCTGGGAAAATAAAATCATGATAAATGCTAAAATTTTTTAAATCATTTTCTTTACGACCAAGAGATTCCAAACCTTTACCTGCAGAATAAGTAATCTCTCCTTCTTGGTTAATCCTAGTAATTATAACAGGAACATTGGTTAAAATCCCATGAATGATTTCATCCCTATCAATCTGCACTTCATTCTGAATTTCTTCAAATGCATAAATGCCCATTTCTGTTGAGGTTTGAAAATAATCCGTTATTTCCTTTACCAGAGCAATAAGTTCAATTTTAGAGCACTCATAAAATTTTAAAAAATCCAGAATAACTGTCTTTATTATATGATTAACTGAATTAATATCACTTATGGTTAAATCTTTTCTTGATATAGGGCTTTTTCCAGCTTTCCATAAATCTATTTTTTTCGTTAAAGAGTTATGAGGAGTACCTTGGATTATATCTTGCAAAATATCCTCAAATTCTCGTCTAATTTTTTCATAGATGGTCTCTTCTGGAAGTTGAATTAAAAACCTGCAAACAGGGAATTTTCCATTTTTTGTGATCACAATTACATTTTGAGTTAACTCTTCAATGTAATTTTCTAACAAAAAAGCTGAATAAGATTTAAAATAATTAGGATAATTCATTTTTCAAGACAATACTTCCAGTGTAATTTTTCTCCTTAAAAAAACATTTTTATAGAGAACCACAAAACTTTATAAAAAGATTCATCTAAATCCTGAATAGAATTGACGAATTATTATTCTTACTTAACTACTTCAAGGGAAATAAAGCTATATTTTAGAGTAAAAAACAAACAAACCTCAAGAACACCCTTAAAATCAACAAAATACCAAATAAAAAATTTAATATAAATACCCGTTCAGAACATTTTTTTCATTTAATTTCAAATTACTTGTTTTTCTTTATAAAACGAATATTAAATCTACTTGGGTCATTTTCCAGGTATTGATATATTTTAATGTTATGATTTTTCAGATCTGCTCCTTCCTGGATGCTTACTGTTAAAGTATCGCTGGTCCAAAACTCGCTAATATCTCCCTCCATTGGAGAAGCATCAACTTCTATAGCATAACCACCGGGATATGCATTAAATCCTGACTCATTATTCCCATTAATATTTAACCAGCGAGTTTGCGAAACCAGTTTTTTTATGGCATCCTGCTTTACAGCATTCTGACCAATGAAAACAACACCTTGTGATTTTGCAAGCTCAATAAAATCTTCCATTGTAGGAATTTTCCAGCCTACAGGTAATACTATATTCTGGAGCTCTTCAAAACTATAATATTTACCATATTCCGGTCTTGAATTGAATTTATCATAAGGTCTGCCTCCTTGACCTTTGTAGTTCGTTGCTGTCCATGTCTGATTGCCTATAGTCACTGTTGGATATTGCTCGCCGTCGATTTCTACAAACTGAGCTTGAGGTGAAACCTCTTTTGTTTCGTCCTTCTTACAGGAGAACGACAGACCTAAAAATACAATCGCTAAAACTTTAAATAAAACGAATTTCGCTTTCATACTGAATATTATAAAAATAGTTCCTTTTAAAGATAGTGAATTCAATTAACTAATCTGGATTAACATGGCAGGATTCAATATCCTTAATTACTGACTTCCATCGACAAAACTTACTATTACTGTAAATTTCCTTTAAGCCACTCCGCCTTTGCTGCTGAAAAGACACTATGACCTATTTTAGATTGAAAAGTCTTGCTATCGTAACGAATGCTTTGATTTACCACTATATCCATCAGCCACCAGTTTCCGAATTTTACAATTCTCTCCATCTCTGATTTTTTCACTGCATCTATGTCGTACTTCGTCAATTCTAAAAAATCCTTTTCTTCATCCGGTCTGATCCCTTCAGGAAAATTCCATTTGCCATCTTTCAACACAGGCTGCAGCAAAGGATTCATGCGTACAATACGTGGAGTATTTTCTTTTTCAGTGCCTCCCAACAACATATGCGCCATAAAATTGGCAGCTTCCGGCGGTTCGGAAATGATGGAAAGACTTAACTTTATGGCATCTCTGTTAAGGTTGGATTTACCCAAAGGTAAAACAAGCTCTGGCCTTACAGCTGAAGAAGTACAGGTAAAACCATCTACCGGGAACAGTATTCCGGAGGTTCCTATACTCAGCACTTTTATATTATCTGAAGTTCTTTCAAGCTTTTCAAATAATCTCAGCGCTTCTGTTATACCTATCAAAACCGGATTGTTATTTCCTGCTACTGCCCCGTCCCAGAACTGGTGCATGGTATTATGATCATAATTAAACCTTACAGGTTCGTCGAAAAAATTCACAGGAGCATTAGATGACGCATCCACTGCCTGTGCAAGTGTATATTCATATTTGCTTCCATCCTGTGCTGTCTTAAAAAATACTCCCCGACGAAGATCATAGTCAAAACTGGTCAATACCAAATGAGGCTTGAAATTCATTTTTTCCCTGAGTTCATGCATTCTTATTTTGCCTGATTTTACGAGCGCCTCTTCAAGACCTTTGATTTTCTTCCTAGCCTTGTATTTAGGACCAACTCCAAATATTCTTGTCAAACGTTCGAGGCTAAAATCTGCTAAAGTAAGTTTGCTAAAAATTTTATCTCTGATCTTGTCATCCAGAAACATTTTTATTACTTCATCAATATCTTCATCGGCCTTCTCTATCATACCTGCCAGCACAAGACTTCCTCCTGAATTCGCTGCTATGATGTCAAATTCATTTAATATATTTCTGCAATTAGTGCCGACTGACTTTACATCCTTATATATTTCTCTCAAAGCCATTGCCTGTAATACAGCCCACGAGCCTCCTCCATCAAGTGATAGTATTTTTTTTACCATTGTGATTATTAATATAAAATCTGTTTTAAAAAAATCAGACGAATTCGGCAACAAAGAAAATAAAAAGGATTGTTCTTCAACAATCCTTTTAAAAAATAATCATCCCAAATTATTTCATTCCGACAATACTTACTCCAGGGCCACCTCTGTCGGCATGTTCATCAGTAACAGACCTGATCTGTTTATATTTTTTCAGATGCTCTCTTACAAGGTTTCTAAGTATCCCGTCACCTTTGCCATGAATGATTCTTATTTCCGGAATACCCAGCATGATCGCAGAATCCATAAACTCTTCCAGCTCTTTTATCGCTTCCTCCCCTCTTTTACCGCGCAGATCCAGATTAGAAGAAAATGACATCATCTTTTCATTCATCAGCATTGCAGTACTTCTTCTGGAAACCTCATCAAACTGCTTTTTCACAGTTCGTCTGGACACCTTCTCCAGACGATCAAGTTTTACCTTTGATTTTAAATCACCAATTACTATCTCAGCCGTTTTACCTGATATACCTAATACCTCACCAACTGTATCCGTGCCCTTTAATCTTATAGAATCACCAACATTAATTTCACCTTCAAGCAACAAGGTTTCCTCTTTGGGCTCATCTTTTTCTATAACTTTCTCAGGCTGAAGCTCAATATCCTTATACAGATCGAGTTCTTTTCTCAGCGTTTTGGTTATTTCTTTATCGGCATCACTGCTGCGAATGGCTCTGATCGTATTTTCAATTTTTTGATTCGCCTCTGCAACCAACTGTTTAGCTTGCTGTTTGGCCTCATTAAGAAGTCGTCTTCTGTTTTGCTCTAGCTCTTCTTTCAGCTTACTATATTCTGCAAGTGTTTTGTCCAGCTGCTGCTTATCCCCTCTGGCCTCCTGATTTTGCTTAATCAACAAATCCTTTTCTTTTTGCAACTCATTAGCAAGACGCTCAAAGTTTACCTGACTCCTTCCCAGCTTTGATCTGGAACGTTCTATTGTCGCTTTATCCAAACCTATCTTTGCAGCAATTTCAAATGCAAAAGAACTCCCCGGGCGACCTATCTCAAGCTGATACAAAGGCTCTAGCAAATCCAGATCAAATCTCATAGCACCATTGATAATTCCAGGAGTTTTCTCTGCCATTGTTTTCAGGTTAGAATAGTGAGTAGTTATAACTCCCCATACTTTCTTTTCATTTAGTCTTTCAAGTACCGCTTCTGATATCGCTGCACCTAACTGAGGCTCTGTACCTGTCCCGAATTCGTCTATCAGCACAAGAGATTTCTTTCCTGAAAAATTAAGGAAAGCCTTCATATTGGTAAGATGAGAGCTATAGGTGCTCAAATCATTTTCAATGGATTGCTCATCACCAATATCGAGGAAGATATCCTGAAACATCCCAAACTCAGAAAACTCATCTGCACTCACCAGCAAACCACACTGAAACATGTATTGCAGTAGTCCTGTAGACTTCAGACATACAGATTTCCCTCCCGCGTTCGGACCTGAAATAACTAGAATTCTGTTTTCTTCGGTAAGTTCTATATCAAGAGGTACAATGTTTTTTTCTGATTTTTTAAGGTTAAGAAACAACAAAGGATGCCTTGCACTCTTCCACCTTATTACAGGCTTATCGCTTATCTTAGGCAGCTGAGCATTAATTGCAATGCCAAATTTTGCTTTTGCTCTGATAAAATCTATAATACCAAGAAATGCATAAGCTTTCTGAAGATCAGGAACAAAAGGACGAATACGATCTGTGAGAACAGTAAGAATCCGGATAATCTCTCTTCTTTCTTTATATTCCAGTTCACGAATGATGTTATTCCCCTCCAGAACTTCAGCAGGCTCAATGAAGACTGTTTGTCCCGATGCAGATTCATCCTGAATAAACCCTTTAAGACGCCTTTTATGCTCTGCCTGCACCGGTATTACCATCCTTCCATTACGGATAGTAATTTCTACATCCGACTCAGTATATCCCTCTCTTTTCGCTAGTTTTAAAAGCCTGTCCAGTTCTCTTCTAATACGGCTTTGTTCTGAAATAAGACTCCTTCTGATTTCCAGTAATTCAGGAGAAGCATTGTCACGCACCTGACCACGATCGTCAATGATTTCATCAATAGCCTTATATATCTTCTCATCTGCATTTACTGACTTAGCCTGCTCTTTCAGATAAGGATAAGCTTCATTCTCATCAAAAAACTCAAGGCAACGGATAATTGTCCTTAAAGAAAGTTTGATATCAAAGAATGCGGAAGGCTCCAGAAAAACCCCTTGAATCCTTATATTCTGAAGATAAGGAGTTACATCGATGTAATTAGAAGAAGGAAACAATACCTGCTCTGTAAGTATTCTTGTAAATTCCCAAGTCTGATTCAGCAGACGGGAAACAAGTGAAGCATCCGTTGAATAGCGGATTTTGTCTACATAATGCTGACCAAGAGTGCTAAGGCATTCCTGCTTTAACAATTCTCTGATCTGATTAAAACCTAATTTGGTTTCTATATTATCGGGATAATTCAATGCTGAAAAACGCTAATATTTTCTTTGTGTCTACCTGACAACATTTTAAACAGCAAAATTATCACTTTTTGCTTAAGAAATATGATAACCAGGGAGAGGATTTGAATTATTGATTTTGCGCCTGAATATTCCTTTGGTTAGATTTACTGAGGAAAAAGCATACAATAGCACATAATTCACTCATTTCCAACTGCATGATTTTTCATATTCAGAATAAAGAATATTTTAGAAAACAAGCCCTCTTATGGGCTCAAAAATTTTCTCACTTTGCCTGGCTGGATAACAATCAGATCCATTATCTCTATAATGGCTTCCCTAATATGCTGGCAGTTGGAGAAAAATCTGTCATCAGTTCGGATCAAAACGGATTCAATTCACTTCAGGAATGGCAAGACAAGAATCAGGGTTGGTTATTCGGATTCTTCACATACGATCTTAAAAATGAGATTGAAAAACTCCAGAGCAAAAATCCAGAATATATTGAATTCCCTTCTATTTGTTTCTTTGAGCCAGAACACCTGCTGTTGTTTGAGGAAAATCAAGTGACTATTCAATCTGAAAATCCTGAAGCTATTTTCGAGGAAATCCATTCTTTTGAAATTGATGCAATTGCAAACAAACATCATATCATTAATTCACCTGCTGCCTCTGTTTCAAAAGAAAACTATATTAAGAAAGTAGATCTGATAAAAGAACATTTAAGAGATGGTGATATTTATGAATTAAATTATTGCATAGAGTTTACGGCACAAGGAGGCATTTCTCCTGTTCAGACTTATCTTAAGTTGAATGAAATTTCACCAATGCCATTTTCCTGTTTAATCAAAGTTGATTCTCTTTATCTGATATCAGCATCACCGGAGAGGTTTCTGAAAAAGGAGGGTAAAAAATTAATTTCACAACCTATTAAAGGAACACGTAAAAGAGGCGCCACGCTTGAGGAAGACATTGCCCTGATTGAAGATTTAAAAACAAGTGAAAAAGAGATTGCAGAAAACATGATGATCGTAGACCTTGTCAGAAACGATCTTTCAAGAAGCTGCAAGCCCGGTACTGTCATAGCTGAAGAGATTTTCGGAGTGCATACCTTTCAACAGGTGCATCAGATGATTTCTACCATTACAGGTGAAATGTATGAAAATACAGATGCTGTGGATGCGATTAAAAATGCTTTTCCAATGGGCAGCATGACGGGTGCGCCCAAGATCAGGGCGATGGAGCTTATTGACGAAATAGAGGAAAGCAAAAGGGGCATATTTTCCGGAGCAGCAGGATTCTTTACTCGAGATGGAGATTTTGACCTGAATGTGATCATCAGAAGTATTTTTTATGATGAAAAAAATCAGAAGATATCTTTTCAGGTAGGCAGCGCGATTACTTATGAAGCGGACGCAGAAAAGGAATATGAAGAGTGTATGTTGAAAGCTGGAGCGATGTTGAAAGTGCTTGAATAAAAAAAAAATTAACCTGCAATTACAGTACCATGAGACGCCATGCCAGGCGTCTCAAAACATTCTATTGTAAGAACCTTTCCTTTTTTTTCAATGCTATAACTCTTTTTTAAAAATGCTAAAAATAAATTTGCTTTTTAATTAATGTTGCAAGAAATGGATTGGACCAACGTTATTAACAATGGAGACACCAAGCATGGCGTCTCTACGGAGCTTTAAAGTTTCACGATCAACTTCCCGATTGTCCCTCCAGCCTTGAAGTCTATTAAAGCCTGAGGAAGCTTGTTAAATTCATATGTTCTGCCAATAATGGGAGCTTCCAAATTCAGTTTAAATATATCATTGAGCAGTTCTTTCATGATATCAGCCTTTTCATACAACCAGATAAGATTAAATGCCATCAGAGATTTATTAGCTTTTATCATAGATAAGGGATCAACTCTGGGACGAAACAGGTACTTAAACAACAAAAGGGGATAAAATGGAGCCTGTCCTGATGGAGTAAATTGAGCAGAACCATAGGATATGACGCGGCCCATGGGAGCGAGCAAATCATAACTCCAATGAAAGAACTTATCCCCTGTTGTCTCCATCACGAGGTTTAATTCTCTTCCTGCCAATGCTTCTGTGACATCCTTTTTAAATTTATTGGAACGGATTAAAAAACGATCGTATCCCTCTTTCTTTAAGATGTCAAATTTAGATTCGTTACCAACCACTCCAATGGTATAAGCGCCCATCTTCTTAGCTATTCTGTTGGCCAATAGTCCCACACCTCCCGCAGCGCTATGTATCAACACGGATTGTCCATGTTGTAAATTGCCTAATGTAACCAGACCATAATATGCAGTAAGAACCTGAACAGGAAAGGCTGCACCTTCTTCAAATGACCATCCCTCTGGCAATGTTATAATATACCTGTGATCAATATTCAGAACTTCGGTGTATCCTCCAAAACGGGTTACTCCCATGACCTTATCTCCAGCTTTGAAATCTTGAACACCTTCACCTACTTCTGCAACAATACCGGCATATTCCAGGCCGGGGATAAAAGGATCTTTCGGGGTAGCACTATATAATCCCATAATGGCAAAAATATCGGCATAGTTAAGTCCAATAGCCTTTACTTGAACCGTTACTTCACCTTT
This sequence comes from Sporocytophaga myxococcoides, assembly GCF_000775915.1. Taxonomy (NCBI): domain Bacteria; kingdom Pseudomonadati; phylum Bacteroidota; class Cytophagia; order Cytophagales; family Cytophagaceae; genus Sporocytophaga; species Sporocytophaga myxococcoides. The sequence continues at coordinate 182,549 of NZ_BBLT01000008.1, read as the reverse complement.
TCCAGGTTTTCCAAGCTTTTGGATGGTGAACTTTAATTTATTTAAAGAGCCTGGTTTAAATACTTTATAACATTGATAGTCCATTGTTGTCTTAATTTGAGACAAAGATAAATATGGATTTAAGGATTAACATAATTATTTTTCAAATCAAAAACTGTAAACCTATATTAGGACGAGGCGCAACGAGACAAATCCCACTAATCCATAATCCGATTCAAACATACTATTGATTATGAGGCATCAGAATATTATCCACAGGTATACTCAAATCAGTCACTTGTCCGAACAAACCGCACACTCCATCCTAGCCCATAGGTACATATAACAAATACACTGGCTATGGCTACTATATACAATGAATAGGAGAACATTAAGAATAATATTCCTATCAGAAGAACACCCCATCCTATTGACATCCATTTATCCTTTTTAACTTCAATCTCAAGAGTACCAATGGCAATAAACAATACGGCAAGTAATATAAATACAACTTTCCACAACATATGAGATTCTTTAATTCCGGCAATAACAGTCAGAACTCCAACCACTAAATTGATGATGATAAAAACATCTGATTGTTTCTTTTGCCTATCCGTAATCAGATACTTTGTCTTTTCTCCGAATCTCAATATATAGTTAAAAAGAACACTAAGATACCACCCAGCAAGAAGATAAACACTCAGTAAAAAGAACCATATGGGAAGAGTCTTAATAAAGATCAGTATTAAAAATATGGTATACCACCTGAACTCAAAATAGAATGTCCGGAAGCTTTTACTGATGAAGAAATTAAAAACCTTACTTTTCAATTTATATACTTCCAGCAGTCCTTCTCTTGCAGCTTCGTTCATTGGGTCTTTTGACAGAGCACTCAGAAAGGTTGTTTGCGCAGATTTATAACTTCCCTTATCGAGATCAAGCCAGCCTTTTCTTGCAAGAGCAATAGTATTTTCAGGATCTTCATAAAGACTTTTATTGATAAATTCATCTGCTCTTTTTAAATCACCCTTATTGGTATATAGAAGACTCTTTAATGTTAGCAGATCATTATTGTTTGGATTTATCTGAAGTCCGTGCTGAACGGCATTCATACATTCCTTGTACATACCCTGATTAAAAAGGGAAGCTGCCAGGATATGAATATAAGAGTCTATATCAGGATCTATTGCCAGAGCCTGACGTATTGCATATTCAGCCTGCGAAAATTTTTCCCTGGAAAAATGGGCATATGCGAGTGCATAGTGCGGAAATGAAGAATCAGGCTCCATGGATATTGCAAGCTTTGCTTCTTCGATTGCCGCTTTATGTTGTTTGGAATCTGCATAACATAATGAAAGCAAAGAGTGAGGATGTGCTGCTTCTGGATAGTTTGTTATTACGTCCTTTAGTATACTAACGGCATCTTTAGTTCTTTTTATTCCAATCAGATATACCGCTTTTTCGATTGTCGAAAAATATTCCATGAGTAGTTTATTCTTATTTACTTCAGTAAAAATTTCAAAATCAGATTAGAAACCACCATTTTATTTACTCTTAACCGTTTTCAAAAAATCATTTTTAAATATATGTGAATATTGATCAAAGCGAATGATAACTTCTTCAGCAGCCGAACGAGCCCCCCAATTTAAATTCCAATAAATAACTACTCCTTCCTTTTTTATTGCCACAGGAAAATTGAGTGTACTTACAAAATGAAATAATTGAGGATTATCAATTTCCCCATACTCTCCAAATAAAGTAGGTACAGCTTTTTTTAATTGAGTAATAGAAATGTTGTAAACATCAGTATCGTATTGATCTTTAACAATATCCTTTAACAACAAGGTTTTGCTTTTAACAAGATCAAAAGTCAATGCTATCTGATCATGAGCAGAACCACTTCCCCCTCCAGAATACTCATCAGTGGAAAATGTAAAACTGAGATATCTTGAGTTTTTAAAGTTTAAAACATAGGTCATATAAAATTCTGACGGCCGATCCACGCCCTCAAAATTCAATGTTAACTTCTCAGAAGACCCTTTAAATTCATTTATTCCGATCCGATCTTTAATAGTGTTATTTATGAACTTATCTAAGGTTTTATTCGGAGTTTTAACAATGGGATAAAAAATTTCTTTTAAATCAAGTAACACCGAGTCATAATTAGCTTGGTCTTGTTCCAATTCATTATCAGAGTCATTTTCATATTCAACTTCATATTCATCCTCATCATATCCATAATCATCATAATCATATTCATCTTCATCTTGATTTGAAAATGTATATTCATAGTAAGTTCTATTGGTTATACTAATTTTACTTGTATCTATCTGTCCGTAAACATTTGAACACAAAAGGAAAAGAAAAAATACTCTGATCATTTTAAAAGTCCTTGCTTTATCTTTGGGGTTAATTATAATCCCCATATTAAATTTACCTAAATACATCCAATCTTCAAAGTGACCATACTCCTCACTGATTATTAACACATTACCCCAAACAAAGGTCCACACAATCCCAATATGATATCAGAAAATACAATATGCTTATGGTCGTTTATATTTTAAGGTACTCCTGAAATCTAAGGATAGATTCTGCAAATTCATTTCCATCCCCGATTTTTCCATTTAATCATAATATTCTATCTTCATGGCAGAAAGTACATTCCATTGAAAGCGAAAGATTTTTTCAGAAAAAAGACAATTGAAGATTCTATCAGGAGTACTGTAGAAATCGAACAACTTGAAAACCACACCCTCTCCAGATCCTTAAAACTGAGAGATCTTACTTCTTTCGGTATTGCAGCGATTGTCGGAGCCGGTATATTCAGTACCATTGGCAATGCCAGTGCATCTGGTGGCCCTGCGGTGTCTTTGTTATTTGTCTTTACCGCTATTGCATGTCTTTTTTCAGCGCTTTGTTATGCAGAATTCGCATCTTCTGTTCCTGTTGCGGGAAGTGCATATACTTATGCTTATGTTTCATTTGGAGAACTTCTGGCATGGATCATTGGCTGGGATTTACTAATGGAATATGCAATCGGCAACGTCGCGGTAGCAATCTCCTGGTCAGATTATTTTACGTCCTTGCTGAAAGGCTTCGGATGGCACCTCCCAGAATACCTTACAATGGATTTCCTGACTGCTTCCAGGGCTTATAATGAAGTTATTAAATTATTAAATGAAGGACAGACTGGTTCCAGTATCAGTCCTTTGTTGATGGAAGGTTATAATGCTTGGAAAAACGCTCCGACAATCAATGGGATTCATATCGTATTTGACTTTCCGGCTTTTATCATCACTGCCTTTATTACAATGCTTGTTTATGTTGGGATCAAAGAGAGTAAAGTCACAGGGAATATTCTGGTAGCTATAAAATTGCTGGTGATATTGCTTTTTGTTGTTGCTGGAGCATTTTATGTTCAGCCGGAAAACTGGAGCCCTTTTGCCCCTAATGGAATCAGTGGAGTCATGAAAGGCGTTTCAGCCGTTTTTTTTGCTTATATCGGATTTGATGCTGTATCCACTACTGCTGAAGAGGCTATAAATCCTGAAAAGGATTTACCCAAAGCAATGTTCTTGTCTCTGCTGATATGTACCGTATTGTATGTTGTCGTAACGCTTGTACTTACGGGCATGGTAACATATAGCGAGCTTGCAGTGGGCGATCCATTGGCTTATGCTTTTGAAAAATATAATCTGAGTTTCCTTTCGGGCATTATCGCTTTTAGCGCAGTTATTGCCATGACAAGTGTACTGCTTGTATTTCAGCTGGGCCAGCCGAGGATTTGGCTAAGCATGAGCCGTGACGGCCTTCTGCCTGGAGTTTTCGCAAAAATCCATCCAAGATTCAAAACACCGTCTTTCTCCACTATCGTTACAGGCTTTGTTGTAGCTTTACCGGCAATGTTCATGAACCTTACTGAAGTTACTGATTTATGCAGCATAGGTACTTTATTTGCGTTTGCAATGGTTTGCGCTGGAGTTATGATCAATCCTCCTAAAGCAGAAAATTCATTTAAGGTAAAATACATCAATGGAAAAATTATTCTCCCAGTTTTGTTTTTTATAACATTGCTCCTTGTTGTGATTGCGAAAATTAACGCATTCATTTATATGGATATGACCGGTGACCTGTATCCAATAACAGAAGAATTCCCGATCATCATCTTTATTGTAATCTTCGCTATTACTGCCTGCTTTGCATTCAGAAAAAATCTATCCCTTATTCCTGCCCTTGGTTTTCTTGTCAATCTTTATCTTATGACTGAATTAGGAGCTACCAACTGGAGTCGCTTTCTCATATGGTTAACGTTGGGATTGATCGTTTACCTCTTATATGGAAGACACAGGAGTAAGTTGAATAAAAAAGCTGCTGATCAGACCGATATTACCTTATAATTAAAGTCATTTTATATTTTGATTATTAAGGTAAAACAAATTGAAAGGAATTGACTTAGTTAATTATGAACCTTTCCATACTGCGTAAGACTAAGTTTGTCCGCTTTTTTATCAATTTCATTAAACAAGGGGCAACTCCTGAAAAAATAGCATTGACTGTAGCTCTAGGAGTTATCATAGGAGCTTTTCCGGTAATCGGTCCTACAACAATACTTTGTACGCTTGCAGCATTGATACTCAGGGTAAATATGGCAGCAATTCAGTTTGTAAACTACACTACTTACCCAATACAGATTATCACTATTCTCCCTTTTTATAAATTCGGTGCTTATCTTTTCGGAGATAAAACGTTTAATATTCCATTGGAAGAGTTTACCGGAATGTTTCGTCAGGACATCTGGGGATCCCTTATTTTCTTTGGTAATGCCATTTTTCATGCTGTGGTTGCATGGTGCCTTGTAGCGCCTATTGCAGGAGGACTCATTTACTTTTCGGTTTTATATTTAATCAAAAAATTTTCAGGGAAAAAACAGATCATATAAACACTATATCAGTCTGCGATGAAATGATGTTCTCAGGGTACTAATGGATTTTGACTACCCAAAAAACACAGAGAGCCACAGAGAGACTAAGAAACTTTCTGTTATTGAAATTTTCGTTTCAATAAAACTCAGTTTCAAACCTTTAATTAAGAGAAATAAAATTTTTCTTTAAATTATTCACAAAGCAGCATTAATCGGCTTAAAACCTGTAAATTAGATCAATATTGCTTCATCTGATCTATGAATAAGCTGTTACTCACATTATTCCTCTATTCCGTCTTTATAACAGGACTTATAGCTCAAAACAATGTCGAAACGGTGTTACAAAAAGGACATTTTGCTTCCATTAAGTGTATTGATATTGATTCGGAGGGATCATTGCTTGCTACCGGAAGTAAAGATAAAACAGCCAAACTATGGGACATCAATTCAGGAAGGGAAATAAGAAGCTTTGTGGGACACACGCATTCTATATCCAGAGTCCGCTTCAGCAACGATAGTAAATACCTTGTAACAAGCAGTATAGACGGCACTGCAAAAGTGTGGGAAGTAGCAACAGGCAGATTTATTTTTTCTACACCTTCTTCAGACAAGGTTTTAACTGATGCCGTATTTTCTCCTGATGGGAAATTGCTGCTTAATTCCGGATATGCAGATGTTGTATCGGTTTATGACTTCCCGACAGGAAATCTTGTAAAAACAATAGAAACCAATCCGGATAAGGGCCTTGGACTTGGAGTACATATTCAGTTCAATAAAGACGGAAAGTTTTGCGCCATAGGAGAAGACAATCGTACTACTAAAGTTTATGAAACTTCAGACTGGTCTCTGTTGCACACATTTAAGCCGGAGCAGGGATGGTGTGGTGGATGCGGCACTTATAACGTCTTCACCAAAGATGGTAATGCTCTCATTAAACTTTCATCCAACAGTACAACTGAAGAATACGATCTTAAAACAGGCAAGCTCCTGATGACATATGGTAGTGAATTGAAAGATGTAAAGGGTATTGATCTGAGCAACAATGATCGGTTCATTCTCTCCGTTGCGGAAAAAGGTACTTTAATTTTTAATCGCGGTCAAAAAGATTCAATAGCTTTTTTCTCCGCTCCGGATAATCATGATATCACAGCAGCTGCTTTGGGCAAAGGCAATGAATCTGTTTATATAGCCTATGATAACAATGTTGTTACTGAATACAATAAAATAACAGGCAAGAAGATTAAAACATTTAAAGGGTTGCTGAATGAAAATGATGACAATGATCTGGGCTATGATCCTAACAGTTATTGGCACTCTCATATAACTAAATATCTTAGATTAAAGAATAAAGTCATACTTCTTCCTAACGGAAAACAGATAATAAGAACCAAGTCTGGAAAAGAAGTTAAAGTCTGGGATATTGCAACAGGCATACCACAGACCAAATTCTCTGATCACGCTAAACCTGTTATCTCTCTCGATATCTCAAAAGATGGTAAGACGATTGTTTCCGGAGATTCCAAAGGAGGAGTAAAAATCTGGTCGTTGGATAAAGGACAAAAATTATTTGATTTGAAAGGCCATAATAATCCTGTATTTGATGTAAAGTTTAGTCCTGACGAATCGACCATAACTACAACCGGATGGGATGCCACCATCAATGTTTTTGATTCAAAAAACGGAAACCTTGTTAATCGTATTGACCTTAACAACAATTCTGCATACACCTTTTCCTATACACCTGATGGCTTATATATGGTGCTTGCAAGACTTGACAAAACCCTTGAACTGTTCGAACCTGATTCTAAAACAAGAGTAAAATCATTCATTGGTCATACCGATGTCGTCTCCTCTATTACCTTCCATCCCACTCATCCGAATATTATGATGAGCAGTTCATGGGACGGCACCACAAGAATATGGGATATCAAAACAGGACTGATGTTGAAAAAGCTTAACGGTATTCACACACCTGTTCATGCAGCTTTGTTCACTCCTGATGGTTCACAGGTTATTACAGCAGGAGATGACAGAACAATCAGGATATGGGACTGGCAAAACGGTAAAATCATAAAGCAACTGGAGGGCCATAAAGCAGAGATCAGCAATCTGACTCTTAGCAAAGATGGGAAATTGCTCCTAAGCTCATCACTGGATGGATCTGTAAAATTCTGGAACCTTGAAAAAGGTCAGGAGTTTTTCGAGCATATTTATATAAGGAACAAAGACTGGATGGTACTGACAAAAGAAGGGTATTTCAATGGTACTTCAGGAGCGATGGATTATGTTCATTTTGTAAAAGGAACACAGTTGTATTCTACGGAGCAGCTGATTGAAAAATTCCATAAGCCTGACCTACTGCCTTCTCTGTTTAACAATCGCGGTACCGGAATGCATAAAAGTGTTGATGATTTATTAAAGAACACTCCACCACCAGCAGTAAAAATCACTGCATTGAAAACTGAGGGAAAAGCTGAAGCGGAAGTATACATTAAAGTCACTGACAACGGAGGAGGAACAGATGAAATTAAAGTGCTGCATAATGGCAAGAGGATATCTTTTGGTAACATTAAAAACCTGCCTAATAAAAAAGGGGAACATGTGGTATTAAAGGAAACCGTATCACTGGTTCATGGAATAAATATTTTTGAAGCGAGCGCTTTCAGCAGAGACCGCATAGAATCTTCTGCATCTTACTCAGAGTTACATTCCGAATCAGGTGAACTTGCCAGCACCTGCCATATACTAGCCATAGGAATAGATAAATATAAAAATCCATCCATGACACTCACCTTTGCAAGAGAAGATGCTGAAGCCCTTACTGAAATGCTGAGAAAAAGAAGTCAGAAGATGTTTAAGAAAATTGAAGTTACTTCATTGTATGATGAAGAAGCCACAAAGGCCAACATCATGAAGAAACTAAATGAACTTGCCAAAAACATTCAAAAGAATGACGTTTTCATATTTTACTATGCAGGCCATGGCAGCATGACAGAAGAGCAATTTTTCTTTATCCCGTCTGAATGTACACGATTGTATGAAAAGAATACGCTGGCCAAAGAAGCTATAGAAGCTTCTGAACTACAGCAGAAATTCAGAGAGATCAAAGCCCTTAAACAAATCATCATTATGGATGCCTGTCATTCAGGAGGATCAATAGAGTTTCTTGCATCAAGAGGAGGTATTGAAGAAAAAGCCATTGCTCAATTAGCAAGGAGCTCAGGAATACATGTGCTGGCTTCTGCAGGAAGCAATGAAACAGCGATAGAAGTAAGTGAACTGGGACATGGATTGTTTACTTACATTTTACTTAATGCCCTGAAAGGCGAAGCTGACGGAGCTCCAAAGGATGGAAAAGTTACGGTATATGAACTAAAGTCTTTTCTTGATGATCAGATTCCGGAAATGAATAAAAAGTACCATGGAAAATCTCAATATCCTTATACCTTTTCCAAGGGACATGATTTTCCTATTGTTATTGAGTAAAAAAATAAGTTAACTATTCGAAAACCATTGGTCTCAGCAGTGAAAAAAAACATAGCTTGCCTTTTTATTCTTTTAATAATATTTAATCACAGCTACAGCCAAGATAAAGATGAATTCAATACATCTAAAGATATTTGCAGCTTCTGGGGAGATACGACTATCGTTCTTTATGATTTCAATAATGATACTTCAAAAGTATTTTCTATTAAGAACAATTTATTAAATGGTCGATGTATTTATTATTTTAATGGGAAGAAAATACTTGAGTTTTGCGTCCTTAATGGCAAATACGAAGGTGCTTTTTTATGTTATGATAAAGAAAAAAGGATAAAATCGATAGACTGGTTTAGAAAAGGATACCTATTAGGAGGAAGACAATTTTACAAATCAGGTCAAATTAAATTATGGCATTTGCCAGATTCTAAAAGGTTGTATTATGGCTGCACTGATAACTACTCCAAAAGAGGAAAATTAATAAAATCAAAGTACAAAAAAGAATATCCGCTTGCTTATTACCTAGCATTAATTGACTCATATTATTTAAAAAAGGAATACCTGGGGGATGAAAAAGTTTCACCTGATTTCTAGCCACTACTAATGTGCATATTACAAAACACAAAGTATCCGGAAGATATTCTGGCCCTTTAAACCTATAATCCCCTTATAAATAACCCAAAACACCCTTTCAAAAACTTCATACAACTTCCCAGGTTATTTTTATAGGGACTGTGGGGATGATATATGATCAAAAAATTTATAAACATTGCAGCACTTTATCTTTTACTTTCTGCGGGAAGACCTTCGGAAAATCTATCGCCAAAGGATTGTTGCAAGCCCAGTCTTTGGGATGAAGTTTTGAATATCGATACATTAAAAATCGGATCAATACCTGCTTATACAGACACGCTCACTTTGCTTTCCGGCCTTGGAGCACCCGAAAAGACAAGTATATGCGGAGCATCAGGATTATACAGACCTGACAAGTTTCCATTAACGAATCCTGTTTATATGTGGTCGTATAAGGGAATAGACTTTCTGGTGAATGGAGATAAAGTAAATCTGAAGCTTGTCCGTTTTACCGAAGCACCTTCATCACTTAGGCTTACATACCCATCTATAACACTGTGCCATACCACAAGACTTGAAGATGTTAAAAAAGTATTTCCTGTTTCTGTCAAGGTTTCTTATAATTACTTTGATCCTGAAAGAAAGGAAACTTTCAGATTGGTAAGGATCAATCCAAGGGAAGCATGGACAGATGAGTGGATTCTCAGATTTAAAGGAAACAAATTATATGAAGTTGAATTCTGGACTCCTTGATTGACATCAGGATTCTCTGTGTCTTCCCTTAATAGAATGATTACAAAGAGAAGACACGAAGATCACAGGATTATTAAGAAACGATTTTGTAGCCAGCCTTATCCAGTGTTTTTTGTACTACCTCCTGAGAAATATTATCACCCTTAACTGTCAAAATTTTATCGTTGGAGTTTATATCAACATTCCATTCTTTTATTTCAGATGCTTCGTCTAAAGCTTTTCCAGCCTTCTCAACACAAGCTCCGCATTTGATATTAGTTTTAAATTGAAGAGTTTCCATGACTTACATTATTATTTAATTCTATAAAATTAATGCTTACGCACGCTTATGTTCTTATATAATTTTAAATTTTATTTATACCTTATTATAACCTTACCGTTTTCAATCTAAGGCTGTTCATAACAACGGATACGCTACTCAATGCCATTGCCAGTCCGGCAAGCATAGGACTAAGGAGAAAACCGTTAACAGGATACAATACCCCGGCAGCAAGAGGTATGCCGATAAGATTATAAATAAATGCCCAGAAGAGATTCTGACGAATTGTATTCACTGTAAATTTACTTAGCTTGAAACTTTCCGGGATCAGTCTTAAATCAGAAGACATTAGAGTAATTTTTGCCACATCCATTGCAATGTCTGACCCTTGAGCCATTGCAATACTCACATCAGCGAAAGCAAGAGCCTCAGCATCATTCACCCCATCTCCGGCCATAGCTACAACTTTTCCTTGCTTCTTCAATTCATTTACAAAGTTAGCTTTATCAGACGGCATTACTTCTGCTTTATAGTTTTCAATTCCGGTTTTCTTTGCTATGGCTTCTGCTGTCTGTACAGTATCTCCGGTAAGCATGTATATGTCAATACCAAGATCCTTAATTTTTTGTATCGCTTCGTAAGAACCTTGTTTCACTTCATCAGCAACTGCTATAAGAGCCAGGACATTCTTATTGTGAGCTAAATAAATCAGTGTTTTTGCTTCCGAACTATATTGATTCGACATACGATCCATTTCAGCTGATAATTCAACCTGGATATCGTTCTTAACAAAATTGCGGCTACCTATATAATATGTACTACCTTTGTACTGTACCTTAACCCCTTTTCCCGTCTGACTTTCAAAATCATCTAATGGTACTTCATTAACATTTCTTTCTTTATAATATTGAACTACAGCTTCTGCCAACGGATGGCCAGATTTACGCTCTGCAGTCAGAAGAACACCTTCCAGTAATGGCTTATTATCAAGATTTTCCATCCAATAAACATCTGTCACCCTAGGCTTTCCCATTGTGATGGTGCCTGTTTTATCTAACACAAGAACCTGAGTTTTTTTAGCCAATTCTAGACTTTCCGCATCTCTGATAAGAATGCCTTTTTCTGCTCCTTTACCTATCCCAACCATAATTGCCGTAGGCGTTGCAAGTCCGAGAGCACATGGACAAGCAATTACAAGAACCGTGATCATTGCCAGTAGAGCATGGGTTAAACTATTCTCTCCTTTTCCAACTATAAACCATACAATGAAAGTGAGAACAGCAATGCCTATAACTATAGGTACGAATATGCCAGCAACCTTATCGGCTAGTTTCTGAACAGGAGCTTTTGATCCCTGCGCTTCCTGAACCGTCTTAATAATACCTGCAAGCAAAGTTTCTGAACCGACTTTCTCTGCTTTCATTGTAAAGCTTCCCTTCTGGTTCAAAGTACCCGCATATACCTTTGCTCCGATTATTTTTTCCGAAGGAATAGATTCACCTGTTATCGTGCTTTCATCAACAAATGAATTACCGGAAGTAACCAATCCATCAACGGGTATTTTTTCTCCGGAACGAATAACAATCTCATCCCATTTCATGACCTCCTCTATCTTTAATTCAACTTCAGCTCCCCCTCTGATCACCTTTACTGTTTTGGGTTGCAGTCCCATTAGCTTTTTGATGGCACTTCCGGTTTTCTGCTTAGCCCGCTCTTCAAGCATTCGTCCTAATAAGATAAAGGCGATCACCACAGCAGCAGCTTCAAAATAAACATCCGGATGAACTCCCTGTTTTAACAGAACTTCCGGAAACAATGTATTGAATGTACTGAAAGCAAATGCAATACCAGTGCTTAATGCGACCAGTGTATCCATATTGGTCTGGCCGTGTTTCAGCAATCGAAAAGCATTTACAAAAAACTGTTTACCGAAAATCAGAATAACCGGAGCAGACAACAACAGCATAATCTGATTGGCATAAGGAGCCATATGAAAAAACATACCAATAACTACTACTGGAGTGGCAAAGGCCAGGGAGAGAAAAGCGTTCATTTTAAGTTTTTTAAAATGAGCAGACTGATCAGCTTCAGGAGATGTTTTTTCTTCCTCTTCCAGTATCAGATCATAGCCAACGGATTGAACAGCTTCTTTTAACTTCACTGCAGGATAAGAGTTTTCGTAAGTAACCTGAGCAGTAGATCCGGCATAATTCACGTTAACATCCTTAACCTCCGGAATGGATTTTAAAATTGATTCCACGCTTACAGCGCATGAAGCACAACTCAGGCCCTCTACAGGAAAAATTTTCTTTATAGTACTCATAATAATAGATCAGCTAAAATTAATGAAGAGAACAATCCCTCTAACCCCAGCAAATTAACAATTAATAAGAGGGAATTGGCTTACAGAATTATGAGAAAGAGTTGTAGATAAAAAAGTTAAAAGTCTAAAGTTTAAAGTCTAAAGTTTAAAGTTTAAATGACATTAATTCGAATCAGAAATAGGTCAGAGGAAGTAACGTTCTTATTATCAGCAAAATATTGTACTTATCTTTTTAAACTTTAGGCTTTTAACTTTTAACTTATTCCGTCCAGAGGCTTACGCTGATGGGTTTTAAGTTTTTTAAATTCTGAGGGAGAAAAACCGGTGATCTGTTTAAACTGATTGCTGAGGTGTGCTACACTGCTGTATCCTAGCTTATATGCCAGTTCACTAAGAGTTAACTCATTATAAATCAAATACTCCTTTACCTTTTCTATCTTTTGAAGGATTATAAATTTTTCAATTGTAAGATTTTCTATCGAAGAAAATAAATTAGATAAGGTATGATAATCCTTGCCAATCTCCTTTGAGAGAAACTCTGAATAGTTTACTTCCAGCTCTCCTTCATGATGATGTATCTGATCAATCAGCAGTGTTTTAATTTTCTCAACAAGTTTAATTTTCTTGTCTTCCAGTAATTCAAAACCATTTTCCTCCAATACCTCCTTTATTTTAGTCATATTGGGCTCATTGGGAGAGTTAATAATCACTTCTCCCAAACGGATATCCTTTACATTTACAGAAAGTTTTTCCAACTCTTCTCTAACCACTTTGATACAGCGGTTACAAACCATATTTTTGATATATAAATGATACTCCATAAGTCTTTATATTCTTTAACAAAATAAATGATCGCTTCATTACTTCACAAATCTTTTAAAAGAAAGCTCCTTGTTTTATGTATTAAATAAATAATTTTCCTTAATTCACAGACAAATAATGCTGATGAATAAGCTTTACAACAAAGTTGAATTTTAGGCGTTTCCTCTTTATTCCCTTATGAAAACAAAACTCCTCATACTTACATTTTTAATATTTTGTAGTTTCTCTTCTATTGCACAATTCAAATCGGCCAAGATAGGAATTGATGGCCTCACCTGTTCCATGTGCTCCAATAGCGTTGAAAAGCTTCTACTCCAATTGGATTTTGTAGAGGCTGTAAAAATGGATCTGAATACTAATGAAGCCATCGTATTTTTTCACAAGAAATATAAAACTGACTTTAAAAAAGTTAGTAAAAAAATCTATGATTCAGGGTTTTCTGTCAGAGAAATATCAACTTCCCTGAATTTTGATACAATTAGTATTGAAGGAAATGCCTTTCAGGTCAATGGAGATAAATTTTACATTTTGGGAGAAGAGAGACCCAACCTTACAGGAGAAAGATCTTTCAGATTTCTTGATAAGAATCTGATCAGCAAAAAAGAATACAGTCGTTGGTCTTATTTCATTAAAGAAAATGACAAAGTCCATAGTGAAAAACAGAAAGCTTATCATATCAGTCTATGAAACAAATACTGATTATACTTTTCCTTGTTCTTTCATTCATCAGAGGCTATTCTCAGGAGCTTTTCCCTTATGCAGAAGCAGCAAGTACCATTCCTAAAAATGTGCTTGGGATGCGTTTTATGTTTGAAGGATTTAAAGAAATACCCTCTCAAAGACAAAGAAACTGGGGAGCAGTGAGGGCCATGTATGGAATTACCGGGAAAACAACTTTAATGGTCACTGCGGCCGTCTCCAATCATCATCAGCGCAAATTTCCGGCAAACCTTCAGAATTATTTTATCAATCATCATCAACGTAACTATAAACCTAATCCCTATTTAGTGGAAGGTATCAACATTTATCTAAAACAAAGAGTAATTAGCATAGATGACTTTCAAAAACATCTAAGGGTAGCGTTGTTCGGACAAGCCTGCAAGTCTTTTACAGCACATGATGAATCAGAACCTTTTTTAAAGGGGGACAACACAGGCTATGGTGGGGGAGCTATCGTCACTCTGTTAAATAAAAGGTTTGCGATATCCTTTACATATGCCTATGCCCACCCATTAATGTACAAGGATAAAGAACAACAAATCACTTTTCAGTCCGGAGATGCCCATAATTATGATATCTCCTTTGGATACCGTTTATACCCCTCAAAATACAGCACTTACAATGATCTGAATATAAACCTGTATGTTGAGTTTGTAAATAGAAGCTATGAAGCGGCAAAGATGACAGTAAGAGATGCTCCTTATAATTTTACTTATCTTCAATCTTTTGACAAAAATACTTACTATAGCTTAATGGATGGGAAATATTCAGAAATAAGACCTTCCATTCAGTTGATCATGAACTCCAACAACAGAGTAGATGTTGGATGCGCCTATCCTATCTATGGAAGATCCTACGCGCACTTCTATCCTCTGTTTTTCTTTAATATTCAAAAGTATTTTTATTTCTCAAAAAAGAAGAAAAACATCTAGCGCTTTCTTCCTGATTTGAGAAGATCAAACACAACTCCTGATACAAGCGCATAAACAATGTGATGTACTCCACTTACAGAGATTGATTGGGCATCCCATTTTTTCACAGGAGGGGCAAGATGTAATTTTGGAAGCATTACAAGTTCAGTACCCAATACAGAAGAAAAATGAATGGCATCAGCCAATGGTCCTTTTAAGCCGGTAGCACCAATGACTCCTCTGACTCCTCCCCAAGCTGTCCCATAGGCATAATGAATTATATTCACTAATTTCTCTTTGAGAAGTAACTTCATCACTGGCATTAGATCCAAAACCGGAATACCCAGTACCTTTCCTACAGCTTGTAAAGGAGTATCGTTTCCTTTTCTTTTAGTAATTTTCATTTCGAGCATCTGAGAAAAGCTCATTGCTGCAGTACCAATAAATCCTGCAAATAACCCTCTTCCTAAATCGCCTGTAAAAGTTCCTATTGAATAAATGGTTTTTTCTTTAAACCTATCCCGAACACTTTTCTTTTTTAAATTAAATAATCCCATATTCACTCCAAGATTCATTTAAATTAAAACACCAGCAAGAGTTTCAGGGTTCGAAGACTTCCCAAATCCATTTAAAGCAGCCTGCTCTAAGGAAAAGTCATAATAAACTATTTTAATCCTAAGATATCGTATGCCGCAAGGATCATCAGACAGGCTTTCTATCTGATTTGAGTAGATCAAATACAACTCCCGATACAAGTACATAAATGATGTGATGTATCCCGCTAACAGAAATCTCCTTTGTTCCCCACTCCTTCACCGGAGGGGCTACTTTTAAACCAGGAAGCATTACCAATTCCGTTCCGAAAACCGAGGAAAAATGTAAAGCATTGGCCGGAATACCTTTAAGGCCCAAAGTTCCTATAATACCTCTGAAACCTCCCCATGAAGTGCCATAAGCATAATGAATTATATTTAGCAATTTACTTTTAGCCTCTTCATTATCTGCGTGAATATCGAAGACTTTTTCAGCTGCCTTTAATGGAGAATCACTACCTTCCCTTTGGGTAATTTTCATTTCTATGAACTGAGAAAGACTCATGGCAAAAGTACCTACCAATCCGGCAAATAAGCCCCGTCCTACGTCTCCGGTAAAAGTTCCGACAGAATGCACTGCTGTATCCTTTAGACTTTTTTTCTTTCTTTTGAATATACGTATCATCAAGTCCTCCTCTCCTATTAAAAATAAACATGTGAAAATTTATCAGGGTTCGAATTCTGACGGATTACTGACCTCTTTCCATATCAGAAAAGGCTTTTCTGCATCAGCTAGAAATAATTGCTGTAAGGGATAACGTCTTTGTTCATTAGATTTTCCTATTTCAGAATAAAGATAACTGACACCGAAACCATGTAATGCAGATTGCTCAAGGGAAGAACCATAGTAGACCGTTCTTATTCCTGCTATATAGATTGCAGCAAGACACATAGGACAAGGGTGTCCGCTGGCATATATGACACATCCTTCCAGAAATTCAGAATTTAGTTTTGAAGAAGCTTTCCTTAAGGCTTGTATTTCTGCATGAGCCGTAGGATCATGAGTACTCAGTACATCATTCATTCCTACACCAATAACTTCTCCATGTTTTACTACCAAAGCACCGAAAGGTTTCCCATCATTCAGACGAACATTATCTATAGCATAATCAATTGCGTCCTGTAAATATTCTTCATGTTTTTTCATACCCTTTCAACTACCAAAAAGAAGACATGTTCAAGCTAAAAATGCGATCACATATGTGATCTAGCTCATGTCTTTGCTTTTTCCGCATTTCTGAATAGTTTAGTCGGTAATGGAGGTTGACTTAGTTTCAGATAAAAATTACCCAATATTTCGTTTACATGAGATTCAAATTGCACCAAGGTATTGCCTTCTCTTGACAGATATTCATTAGCTTCCTTATTGATATACTTAATTTTTCTTATATCAGATATGGCAGGATAAACAGTACCATTCTGAAATTTGATTCTGTCATTGATATTTTTTTTTGCATTCTCAGTCCTTAAAATAATCTCTTTATATATATTCTGCCCATAGAATACCGTCTTCAATCCAAAATTTTATAAGATCATATTCAAATACAAAGGATAAGCCCTTATTAATCATAAAGGTAAAAAACGTAAAATATCTTTATGAAAGAATGTCATGATTAATAATTTTCCCTTCGACTTATCCCTATTTAAAAAGTACCTCCAACATGTTTTCACTTCATTGGTTGAGTACAAACTATTTGATATTTTCATTCAAATTTATAAGGGCTCCAATTATGAAAAGAAGAAACCCCACCTTAAACAGATATCAACTTCCTATACCAAAAATATATCCGAAAACAGTAACTCCTTTGGATATACGCAATGCTCCAAAACCTGAACCAATAGAAGAATTAAGACCACCTAAGGATGCCCCGAATATCCTTATCGTGTTGATCGATGATATGGGTTTTGGTGCCAGCAGCGCTTTCGGAGGACCATGTTATATGCCAAATGCAGAAAGACTTGCCCAAAATGGTTTAAAATATAACCGCTTCCACACCACAGCCTTATGTTCGCCCACCAGAGCAGCATTGCTGTCAGGTAGAAATCATCATTCAGTAAATATGGCTGGAATAACCGAATGTGCCACTCCAAATCCAGGTTATAATACAGTGAGGCCGGAAAGTATGGCTACCATCGCACAAACACTGGTTATGAATGGTTATAACACAGCTGCATTTGGTAAAATGCACCAGACACCAGTATGGGAAACGAGTATAGCGGGACCATTCGACCGCTGGCCAACAGGAGAAGGTTTTGAAAAATTCTATGGATTCATAGGAGGAGAAACCAATCAATGGAACCCTTCCTTAATAGCAGACACCATCCCAATTGATGCTCCGAATGATCCTGAATATCACTTCAGTGTTGACATTACCAATAAAGCGATTAATTACATAAGACAGCAGAAAACTATGGTTCCTGATAAACCATTCTTTGTCTACCTGTCTTTCGGAGCCACACATGCTCCCCACCATGCACCAAAAGAATGGATAGAAAAATACAAAGGAAAATTCGACCATGGATGGGATAAACAAAGAAAGATTACCCTGGAAAAACAAAAGGCTCTCGGAGTGGTTCCCCAAGATTGTGTTTTATCGGAAAGATCACAGGAAATACCAGCATGGGACAGTCTGAACGAAAATGAAAAAACAACAGCCGCAAGACTCATGGAAGCTTATGCCGGATTTGCAGAGCACACTGACCATCAAGTGGGCAAATTATTATCTACACTGGAAGAAATCGAAGCTTTGGACAATACCCTTATATTTTACATTCTCGGAGATAATGGTGCAAGCGGTGAAGGAGGAATTACCGGTAGTGTGAACGAAATGGCGGCATTGAATAATTCTCCTGATACTACGGAAAATATTTTGAATCATTTAGACGACATAGGAACTCCTATGGCTTATAATCATTATCCTGTAGGTTGGGCTCATGCAATGGACACTCCATATCAATGGACGAAACAGATTGCATCACATTGGGGAGGTACAAGAACCGGAATGATCACTCACTGGCCTAATGGTATCGCTTCAAAGAACGAAATTCGTCACCAGTGGTGCCATGTCATCGATGTTGTTCCTACAATACTAGAAGCAGTTAAAATCCCGCACCCACAATTTGTTAACGGAATTCAGCAGGAACCTATAGAAGGTATAAGTTTTGCATACAGCTTCGATGATCCGAAAGCTCCGGACAGACACAATACACAGTACTTTGAAATTTTTACCAACAGAGGTATATACCATGAGGGTTGGTCTGCTTGTACTATCCATTCTATCCCTTGGGTTCTTGCAGGAGCAAATAAAAATTTTAATGATGATAATTGGGAGCTTTATGCACCGGGAGACTGGAGTCAGGCCAATAATGTTGCATCTCAATATCCTGATAAACTCAAAGAACTTCAGGCATTATTCCTGATAGAAGCCTCCAAATACAAAGTCTTCCCATTAGATGACCGAAAAGCTGAACGATTCAATTCAGACCTTGCCGGCAGACCTGATCTTCTGCAGGGACGTAAAACCATGACGTTATACCCGGGAATGAGTCATCTGAATGAAAATACTGTTCTTAACATAAAAAATAAATCGTTTTCAGTTACAGCTAAAGTTGAACTTAAAGATGACACCACTAATGGTGCTATAATAGCCCAAGGAGGAAGATTTGCAGGCTGGTCTCTTTATATGAAAAACGGATATCCTGTTTTCTGTTATAACTGGTTCAACAGACAACACTATTATATTGGCAGCAGAGAACAGCTTAGTACTGGAGAACATTTTATACACTTCGAATTCAAATATGATGGTGGTGGTATAGGTAAAGGAGGAACAGGAATATTATATGCGGACGATCATGAAATAGCTCAGGGTCGTATTGAAAATACGGTTCCGTTTGTATTCTCTGCTGATGATTTTATGGATATAGGAAAAGATTCAGGAGCTCCGGTTACAGAGGATTATGGCTCCTATCAGGGAGTTTTTACAGGTACTATAAATTGGGTAAAAATCAATATAGGCTCTGAAGTGAATGATGATCCTGTAGGAAAGGAACATGCATATCTGGTAAGGCAATAAAAAAAGTTTAAAGCTTAAAGTTTAAAGCTTAAAGTAAATGAGATAAACAAAATACTCCTGCTAATTGCAGAGGTATTTTGTTTTATCTCATTTACATAGTGATTATTTAACTCATTTTAAAAATTCAATACAAGTTTTAATAAAAGTCCAACTGCTGCCATTGCAATAATAATGATTGGTTCCTGAATCTTTTTAAATTTAAACAATACAATACCTGTAGATAAAGCGATCAGTATAGTTGGTATATCCACCAGTGTCCTCTTGCCTATTACCATAACAGACCCGGCTATTGCTCCAATGGCGGCCGCAGTAACTCCATCCACAAATGCTTTGATAGCAGGATGCTTACCAAACTTTTTAAAATATGGTGCGGGCAGAACAGTAAAAATGTAACATGGTAAGAAAGTAGCGGCAGCAGCAGCGCATGCTCCCCATATACCAGCTGCAAGATATCCGATAAAACCAACAGTGATTACTACCGGCCCTGGGGTAATCATGGCAACAGCAACTGCATCCAAAAACTGCTGTTCGGTAAGCCATTGATATTCTTTAACAGTTCCTCCGTATAGAAAAGGAACAATAGCCAAACCACTTCCAAAAACAAAAGCTCCCGCTTTAGTAAAGAAGAGGGTGATCTGCCACAATCTGTTATTATCAGTATCAACTAATGGGAGACTTAACAATAGCGGTGGAACAATCATTCTAAAACTCTTAGCCATCATAAAATTCGGTGGTGCTTTCATAAACCAGACAAGAACCCCTGATGCAATTATCAGCCACATATTCTCTTCTTCGAGTAAAAAGGTAAACACGGCTAGAACTACAAATATTCCCCAGAGCAGCTTATCACTTCCAATACTTTTAGTTGTAAGTTTATAACTACTTAAAGTTATTATACCTATTACCGCAGCTCCTACTCCATAGAATATTGCCTGCATCGCCGGAAACCCACCAAACTCGGCATAAGCAAATCCAAGGGCAAGAACCATCAGAAATGAAGGTAATACAAAAGCCAGTCCTACTAAAGTCGCGCCTACAAATTTATAATGAACATATCCTAGATATATGGACATCTGTGCAGCCAAAGGTCCCGGAGCAAGCTGAGACAAAGCCATCCCTTCCCGATAATCATCTTCAGATATCCATTTATATTTGTCTACAAGATCGCGATGCATGTATCCCACAAGGGCCACAGGACCACCAAATCCAATAGTTCCAAGCTTAAGGAAATACAGTACCAGATCCTTAAGGGAATAAGAGACAATGTTTTTATTTTCTTCCATAGAAATTTATTTTGTTTTACCTTACGATACCTTTAATTTGCAGGAATAGAAGAATTGATCATTTATAATAGATTCTTTATCCTAATTGAAAGGATCAAAAGTATTCAGGATGCTCAATCTTCAAACTTTTAACTTAAAACTTACAACTTTAAACTCCTTTAAATTCCCACCCGTGTGTTTCTTCACTTACATGTTTGCACCAGCTATACAAGGCATCGTAAATAATCATTCCCTGCTTTAACATTTCATAATCATTCTTAAAATTATATGATAAACCTGCTGATATTGCAAATAGTCCTGAAGCTTGGGGTGCCAGATCATAGCGATCCGTATCAGCGGCTCTAACTATCAATGCGAGTCTAAATAGGGCATTATCATGAATTCCATGTTTCTTCAAAAAATAATCAAATGTACATTTGTCTCCTTCATGTGTATATTCAACTCCGGGAATATCATAGGGAATAGCATTAAGTTCACTTGCTTTTTCAATTACCTGATTTGTTGGAACGAATATAAATTCCGGCGAATCATCAATAAACCTGCTGATCAGCCAGGGACAAGCAATCCTATCTATTTTGGGGCGTTCTCTTGTTATCCACTTCATAATAATACTTTGGTTTTATTGATCGTGCTTTCTGAAATCCAATGAATGGAACACAAATAGCCGCACTGCATTCGTTGAGATATATTTATTTCCTGAAGCTTCTTGTTGAAAGACATTCATATAGCCTAAATGGACATTGAGATGTGGAGTAAACTGATATCCAAAACCAATAAAAAATCTGTTCTGATCAAAATAATTGTATACTATATTTTTTCCAAAGTTTACAAACAGCTCATCCATAATTATAAAGAATGGGGTTTTAGCTACAATATCTTTGCCCTTAAGAGGAACAAATAATGATAAATTATATCTTAATCTGAAGTTGAATGTCGTCGAACTTTGCAACTTGTCATTAACAACCTTTCTGTTAAATCTCTCTTCAAGCCTTATCCACTGCAATGTCTGAAACCTGATATACTTCTGCCTCCACCATATTTGCTGCCATGTCCTGTTTTCCGGACGTATAGTATTAAGCCCTTTTCCAGGGTAATGCTCAACAAAAGCATAACCCAGATTTAATCTGAAATTGTCACTGACAAAATAAGTTAATGCTGGTCTGACCAATAACTGAAAAGGCCTTTCAACGAAATGATCTGTCAGTCTGTAATGAAGATCTAACCAGAATCCCCAATGGTTTGACAATCTGGTTTGGTTAAAATATCCAAGCCACAACTGCTCCCTTTCATGTGTCTGCTTAGTAGGTATTTGTCCTTGCATCTCAAAGGATAAAAACAAATAAACGATAATAAAAGAAAAAAGCGCTTGTTTCATAATTCTATAATTTGATAACCTACTTTATATACATTTTTAATTTCTACACCTGATTTGGAATTAACCAGCTTTTTCCTCAGGTTTTTAATGTGAGCAAACAGAATGTTAAAAGATTCAAGATTATCCACATCGTCTCCCCAGAGGTATTCTGCTAAAAGTTCTTTAGAGACCACCCGATGTTTATTGGCATGAAGATGAAGTAAAATATCATATTCTGTTTTGGTCAGCTTTAATGGATGATCCCAAACAAATACAGTTCTTGCGTAAAGATCAATAACTATGTTACCAATATAAATCTTTGAGTTGCTCTGGAATTTTTTTCTCCGTGTAACTGATTTTATCCTAGCAATAATTTCCTCTGGGTGCATTGGAAGTACCAGATAATCGTCTACCCCCAGTTCAAATGCCGAAAGCTTGTTTTCCAGAGCATCATTGGATGACAATAGTATTAATCCTTCATTCCTGTTATTTTCAGAAAGGTGTCTCAACCAGCTATAGCATTCCACTTCGATCTTATCAATTTTTATAACAAGACAATCATATTCATAAAGCATAAACTTTTCAGATGCCTGCAGAATAGATGATACACCATCATGCAAAAATTCATGACTGATCTTGAGTTCAGGTAAATCGGTATCTGAAAAGTTTACTAAAAGGAGTTTCATTTACACAAACTTACAATTTGATTGTGAAGATTTGCTGAATTGAAATCCTTCCGAATTGGCCTAAGAGTAAAAAATAAGATAATTCAGGTTTTTTTTGGGAATCATACCACCAACTATCTTACTGTTGATAATTTTCCACCTAAGTAAAAAAGTTTTTCTGAGTTACAAAATTTCTGACATTATATACTTTCTTACCTTAAGTCAAGGTTTTTTATATTTCATAAATAGACATTTGCTTTATCAACAATTAAAATATTAAAAATGAAAAAATTAAAATCAGTCAAAATTTTCTTGTTTGTCATAGGAATGATCGCGGTAATTATCGGTGCTTCTCTATTACTAAGTCCCATAGAATTTGAAGCTTCTGCAGGCATTCACCTTGACAACGAGGCAAATATCTTAAGTGAAGTAAGAGCTCCCGGTGGTACATTAATGGCTGCTGGAATACTGATCGCCTCAGGAGCTTTTATATCCGGTATGACATATATATCTATACTATTGGCAGCATTATTCTATTTTGCTTATGGCATATCCAGAACAATCAGCATCCTATTAGATGGATTACCTTCGGACACATTAATAATCGCGACAGTAAGTGAAATTATGATCGGGTTAATAAGTTTATACATATTATTTAAATTTTCAAAGCCACAATACCAAGGCGATTAATCAAACAATTTCTTCATTTCGATTTATCATTTTCCATTAAACGTTTTCTGATCCTGCTGAAAGATTCCGGGGTAACACCGATATAGCTGGCAATTTGATGTAAAGGAACCCTGTTTAAAAGCTCGGGTTGCATCTTCATAAGAATCCTGTATCTTTCTTCAGGTTTATGATGATTGAGCAAATTCATTCGATATTCAATCTTGGAATAATCCTGAGTCATTAAAGTATGCACCAGATATTTCAGCTTGGGATACTTTCTATGCAACTCATATTCCTGTTCACGAGTGCCTGTAATCAAAATACAATCTTCAGTACAAACCAGCCAGTAGGCAGAAGGAGCCTGCTCCAGATAACTAGAATAAAGAACGGCAGGCTCGCCCTCAATAAAAAATGCGGTAGTCCTTTCTTCTCCGTCAGCTAGCTGATACTGACGTATACAACCTTTTAAAACAAAATAACAAGTATCACAAACGTTTCCTTCCCTTTGTATTATCTCACCTTTTTGAAAAGCTCTGACATCAGTATTTTCTACAATAAATTGTATTTCATCTTCTTCAAATTTATTTAGCCCGGTGATAAAATCCCTCAGTAGTTTTTTCATAGAAGTGACCATAAGCCTGAAAGTTAAGACACAAGATACACTATTCAATTTAAAACCAAAATAGATCTAACATTATACTCAGGAATAGCAGTACATATTCCGATTCATCAAGTAGATTGTTTGTTCAATAAATTATTCTTTACTTATATGAGATTGACCCAAAATCTGTTGTGCGCTAAAAAAAATTCTGAACGAGCTGCATTGTTGGAAATTGGCTTACCGTAAAAGTTATTTGTAAGTAATAATATTTATTCTTCAATAAGTCTTTTAATTAAGCTTTTCAAATTCAAAATTACCTCCCTGTCTTGCACTCGTTTTTTAATCCCATCCTCTTCCTGATAATACAAGTCAATTTTAGTTTAAGAATCTTATCCTGAGTAATAGTAAATACTTTTATTTCAAAAACAGCTCTGTTCCAAAACCTTATACAATACCATCAAAAAAGAGAATTACCAGCCTGTTTTATTTTCCTTTTAATAGATATTTTTAACAGCTTTTCATCAAAACTTTGATCCGATGGAAAACGTATTTATTTAAATTCCAATTAAATATGAAACCAATCTACACGATACCATTACTTTTACTACTGGTATCCTTTCAAACGTGGGCACAGACTACACTAAATTTTTCTGTTACTCAAAAAACCAGTGTACTTACATTGAATGCCGGGACAAATAAATCGATCACCAACGGACAGCAGACCGTTCTTGGAGGATCGCCGAGTGTGAGTGGAGGTACGTCTCCTTACACTTACAGTTGGTCACCTTCACAGGGCTTAAACCAGGACAATACAGCAAATCCTGCTGCAAGCCCAATAGGCTCTACGATTTATACAATGACAGTAACTGACAGCAAGGGATGCAGTAATTCTAAAAGCGTAACGGTTACAGTAAATGGTGTTCCTGTTGGAATCTTTAATGGGTATGCATCTTCTATCAACTTATACCCTAATCCTACAAGCAGCAGACTTTTTATAACATCTGACCTTATTCCTGGAAAAGAGCTCAAACTAGAGGTATTCAATCCCCAGGGAATTTCTGTTTATGAAAATCTGCTCTATAGTTCTAATGGAACGCTGGATGCAACAATAGATCTTCCGGAAGATATTAAAGGTCTGGTCATGATTAAGCTTTCCAGCAATGATCTGCTGGTAGTTCGTAAAATAATGGTTGAATAATCTGCCTGCTGGTTTATGATAAAGAAGTACAAACGTTCATATAATAACGTCAGAATAATATTAACTCTGCTACTGCTTTCCCTGGCCGGAAACCTGAAAGCTCAGAATCCTATCATTTTCAAGGGTGATTCAGTAAAATTATCTCTTGATACCTACAGAGGGCAAGTAGTCTGGCAGAAGGCTGGTTATTCCAGTGACAATCCAACTACATGGACCGATATCCCCGGAGCTACTTATAATAACTATTGGGTAAAGCCAACAGAACATACTTTTTACAGAGCTAAAGTTACAGAAGGGACTTGTAATCCTGTGGTTTACTCTCCTGAAAAGGCTGTATTGATCAGTTCACAGCCAGGAATTTCCATTACTGTGACAGCTCCTACAAATATCACACACAGTACAGCCGACATTGCAGCTATTGTGCAGCGTTTAGGTGGAGATGCCAAAGTTACAGCAAGAGGTGTATGCTGGGGTACCAGCACTAATCCGACAATTAATAACAGCAAAACTACCAATGGAACCGGAACGGGTTCATTTAATGCAACTCTTACAGGTCTTCAGGAAAATACTACATATTATGTAAGAGGATACATTACTGCAGATAACATGTATAGCTATTATGACGCTCAGCCACCCCTTATTGGATATTTCACTTTTAAAACACCTTATAGGGTAAAGGTTACTGGAAATATAGTAACTGAAACATCCTTTACCACAGCTACATTGAAAAATGACATTTCATTCAATGGAACGAGTGTGCCGATTGTTTCAAAAGGTATTGTCTATCGTACTGTTTCCGATTACAGAATTGATAAACGTGATCCGGATCTGACAGACACCAAGACCATAGATGGTTCAGGAAGCGGCCCCTTTACAACTAACCTTAACAATCTAAAGTCAGGTGGATATTATATATACCGGTCATATGCTACCACAGCAGATGGAGTAACCTACTATAGCGATGGCTGGACCTTTAAAACACTTCAACCTTTGACAGCTGTACTTTCCGGCTTGGGCCGCCTTGAGAGCAATCGTGCAGACATAGGAATTACTGTTTATGGAACAGGATCTTATTCTGAGAAGGGAGTATGTTATGGTCTTTCTCCGTCACCAACAATTGCAGGAGCGCAGTCACAGACAGGAATTATTCAATCTTTAAATCCTAATACCAAATACTATGCTCGTGCTTATGTGATCGACTCAACTGGCTCTGTTATATATGGTAATGAAATTCCATTCACAACTCTTCCAATAAATTCTCAACCTCTTACAGTAACAGCTTACGGGGCGACCGTGGAAGCAGGTAATGTCTATACCAATTCTATTATTGAAGGATCAGGAACGGTCTCCAACAAAGGAATTTGTTATGATGTACCTGAAGATCAACCGACCATAATTATAACTACTGACAACAATAAAACTACAGAAGGACCTGGAAGTGGTGCTTTTTCAAGCGCACTTAAAGGACTTACTAAAGAAGGGGCTTACTATTATAGAGCCTATGCCACCCTTAACAACGGAACTACTGTTTACTCCGGTTACAAATACTTCTTCTTTTACGACTTCATCGATGCTGATGTGCAGATCAATAAGATTGCTTCTATTCAACATAATGCAGCAGTACTAAGCAGCAAAGCTGAACTTATTGAAGGAACGGGCAGAGGTACCATTAGCTCAAGAGGGATCTGTTACAGCACTGAGTCTAATCCTTCTGTCGGAGATTCAAAAGTGATTACAGCTAACAGTAGTGGGGATTTACAGACCACTCTTGCAAGTTTAAAACCTAACACAACTTATTATGCGAAAGCTTATGTCATCGTCAATGCCTATGGAGAGGGATATTCAACATATTACAGCGATGAAATTTCGTTTACTACACTCCCTTCTCCAGTAGCATCGGTTACTACAGAAACTCCTTCTTCTATCTCTAATATCTCTGTTGTACTGGGTGGTAAAATAATAGTTAGCGATATTGTAACTGAACGCGGAATCTGCTGGAGCTTGTCTCCTTCCCCTACCATCCTGGGTAATAAAATTGTGGAAGGGACCGGAGCAGGATCTTTCACTATTACACTAACAGGACTAACGCCTGGCACAAAGTATTATGCAAAAGCCTATGCGCTTACTGCTAGCGGTAGCACAATGTATGGAGATGAGGTTACTTTTACTACCGAAATCACTCCTATAATGATTTCTACCACTATAGTAAGCGGTATTACATCCAATGGTGCTATGTCAGGAGGCTCAGTTATATTGGAGGGCGGCATGACCGTCAATGAAAGAGGTATTTGTTATAATACAGCAGGAGGCCCTACCATCAGCAACAGTAAAAACAGCAATGGTCAGGGTGCAGGTACTTACACCAGCACATTAACCGGACTTATGGCTAGCACTACCTATTATGTACGAGCATATGCGATTGATCATACCAATAAGACACATTATGGAGATGAAGTAAGTTTTACAACTCCAGCAGCTTCTACTTTTCAGGTCACAACAACTCCTATGGCTAATATTCAGCTGTTAACACCAACTTACAGTGGTACTTCAGGAGGAACGGTAAGTGGAACGGGAACGATATCAGCTAAAGGGGTGTGTTGGAATACAGCTGAAAATCCGACTATAGCTAATTCCAAAACTACCAATGGAACTGGACTAAGTGCTTTCAGCAGTATTGTTACAGGACTTAACCCGGGAACTACATATTATTATCGCGCCTATGCTACCAGCAGCACAGGGACAACTGTTTACGGTGAACAATATTCTGTATACTATGCAACTACCATTACAACTGAATTGCCTTATAATATTCAGGCAACAACAGCATCTTCCGGAGGGAACATTCCTACACCAGCTTCCGGAACGATTACGGCAAGAGGAGTTTGTTGGAGTAGTGCTGAGAATCCAACCATCTCCGCTTCAAAAACTTCCGATGGAACCGGACCAGGAACCTTTTCAAGTTCATTGACCGGCTTAACGGTGAATACTACCTATTATGTAAGGGCATATGCTACATTAAGCACAGGAAGTACTTATTATGGAAATCAACGTACCCTAACAACATATCAGGCAGGTACAGTTTCAGTAACAACCCTTCCGGCTTCCAATCTTACCGACATTAGCGCCGAAATAGGTGGCAAAGTCATAGGACAGGAAAATATTCAGGCCCGAGGTATCTGCTATGGAACCATGCAGAATCCTTCTTTAAGCAATAAAGTCATAACTGCCTATACCTGGACAACTGATTATTTATTTAGTTTAAAAGCCACCGGGTTAACAGAAAACACACTCTATTATGCCAGAGCTTATGCTACTCTGAGTAATGGAACTACAGTTTATGGTAATCAGATTTCCTTTACTACACCAGTAGGTCCATCCTATACGATCACTACTGCTCCTGTAACCGACATTCAGCCAAATTGGGCAATGGGAGGAGGAACCTACAGTGGACCAGGAACTATAACAGACAAAGGTGTAGCATTTGGAACCAGTCCTAATCCTTTTGCTTATACAGCAGGATTAGGAACCAGTCAGATGCCATCCGAAACAACTACTTTTCAAGGACATTTTGGTCCATTGCAACCGAATACAGTATATTATGCAAGAGCTTATATTGTTGCACCTAGTGGAAAGATTTTTTATGGAAATCAAATTACATTCACCTCCGGAAATATAGAAGTAAGGACTGCGGGTTCTTCTGTATCAGGAATGTCTGCTACCTTAAATGGGCATATTGCTTTGTATAGCGGAGGAACCATAACAGACAAGGGAATCTGCTGGAGCAGTACCAATACCACCCCAACTACTGCTGACTCGAAATCATCGCAGGGAACTGCTGTCGGTCCATATAGCACTACCATTTCAGGACTAACTCCGAGCACTGTATATGCCTTTAGAGCCTATGCGATTACAAGTAGTGGCACAACTATATATGGAGAAGTTTTGGGCTTTATCACAAGGGATCATGCAACCATTGTGGTAGAAACCAGAGGTTCTTCTGAAAAAACGACTACCAGTTTATTAATAGGTGGAGAGGTTGTAAATGAAGGTAGTGAAGTAGTCACTTCCAGGGGGATTTGTTATGATGCATCCAATCCAAACCCAACAACTGCAGATAGCAAAGTGACCAGCGGTTCCGGCAATGGTGCCTTCGGAGCTTTATTAAGCGGATTGCAGCCGTCTACAAGATACTACTACAGAGCATATGCTGTTACCAATGCCGGTAAGACAATTTACGGAAGAGTTATTATGGGCTTTACCCTTACATACGATAACATACCTCCTCCTGCACCAGATCCCGTGGAGCCAACGCCCCCTAATAATGGAGGTGGAAGTGACGGTGGTGGTGGCTTTACTCCAGGAATAGGAGATCGATATCTGATGTTCGGAAGAGTATTTGGCCCCGCTAAGCAGGACTGCCGTGAAGGAAGCAACTACTTCCAGGATTATAAGGCTTATGGAATTTTGTATGTGGAAGGAAAAAATACAAGGGCTTCCTACGATCAGGCAAGTGCTAGCCTGGATGCACAGATGAGAGCGAAATATTATGGTGACAAATATACATACAGTGTAGAATCATCTGCTGATTATAATGTTAATTACAGATATGCTGTAATCATTGAGTATAAAAAGAAAATTACAGGTTGGGATTGTTATAGTGTCTTCGTAACGATAGGATATGGGAATTCATATGATGAAGCCCTGACTCATGCTTTATCACGAAAAAACAAGGATGCGAACAACGGTGATAAGGCACCTTATAAAGTACTTAAGCAGCTGCATTGGTAGTATGGGGAAAGCTTAAATTTTCCTTCCTATCTATATTTCTAAGAATCCATCAAAAACAATTGATTGTTCTAAAAATTCAAAAGCGTTTCATATCACAGTGAAACGCTTTTGATATTATTGCCTGTTAGTTAGAACTATTTCTTTTCAATATTTGCATCATTTACCACTGCATTCTGCTGCATTCTTATTCTTCCTGCATAGTCCCAATCAATCAGAGGATAAACATTATATTTCCTGGCTTCATTGTCGTAAAGTTCTTTCAACTCATTAAGCTTCTCAGGATATTTTGCAGCAAGATTATTGCGCTCATTAAAATCTTCATTCAGATTATATAATTCCCAAACATCCTTTGAAGGGTCTGATACAATTGTTTTTCTTTCACCTTCAAAAAAAGCAAAATCAATATAATCAGGACGATGTGCTGCTGCTGCTTTCCAGCCATCTTTATAAATAGCTCTTGAACCTGCTATAGTATAATATTGCTGAGTATGAGTTGAAGGAGCGTTCGGGTTAGAGAAAGAATAATTCAGTTCAAATCCTTCCAAAGGAGCTTGTACATAGTTCTTGACTTTTTCAGGGAAGTTTAGTCCAATCAGTTTAATTGTGGTTGGATATATATCTATGATGTGTGCATATTGATTCCTTATTCCTCTTTCCTTTATTCCTCTTGGATAGAAAACAATTAAAGGATTGCGAGTACCTCCTTCAGAAAAAGCATCCTGCTTCCAGTGTTTGAATGGCGTATTGGTAGCCTGGGCCCAACCTAACGGATAATTCGCAGAAGTAATAACATCCTTTGTTCCGATTTTATCATACTCGCTCAAGATATGTTTTCTGTATTCTTCACGAGTCATTTTTTCTCTTCCAAAAGCAACACTTTTGTTAGTTACCCCATATTCAGTACCTTCCTTGCTTGCTCCATTATCCCCAATAGAAACGAATACGGCAGTATTCTCCAACTGTCCGGTTTCCTTTAGAAATGTTAGCACTCTTCCGATCTCGTAGTCTGTATATTCAAGAAACCCAGCATAGACCTCAAAGAAACGGGCAAATAGTTTGCGTTCCTCTACAGGAAGATCTTTCCATGCTTTAATGAGAGGGTTACGTGCTGGGAGCTGCGCATTAGCAGGTATTATGCCCTTTTTCTTTTGGTTGGCCAATACCTTTTCACGATATGCATCCCAGCCTTCATCAAACTTTCCTTTGTATTTGTCACTCCATTCTTTTTCTACCTGATGAGGTGCATGAGTAGCACCGGGGGCCAGATAAATAAAAAACGGTTTATCAGGAGCTTTGCTTTTTAATCTTGTGATATAAGTGATTGCCTTATCAGCAAGTAATTTATTCAAATGAGTTCCATCAGGCTTAATGTGTTCATTGTCTTCAACCAGATCCGGTTTATACTGATCTGTAGCTCCACCAAGGAAACCAAAGTTATGATCGAATCCTTTGCCGGAAGGCCAGCGGGTGAATGGACCGGCATCTGTTGTTTCTTCATCCGGAGTCAGATGCCACTTTCCAAGTTGAAATGTAGCATAACCATTCTCATTCAGTACTTCTGCAATAGTAGCTTTTTCACTAGGAATCTTGCCATCATAACCAGGATAGTCAGCCCTTACAGAAGCACTGGGAAACAAGCCCATGTGAGCAGAATGGGAATTCCTTCCAGTAAGCAAGGCTGCACGTGTCGGAGAACAGATACCTGTAGTATGAAAATTGGTATATCTTAGACCATTATTAGCAAGACTATCCAGATTTGGAGTATTCACCAGCCCTCCAAAAACACTGGCTGCTCCGAAGCCTACGTCATCCAATAAAATCCAAATAACGTTAGGTGCCCCTGCCGGTGCTTTTTTTCCTCCATAAATGGTTTTATAAGAAGGCTGCGATTCCTGCCATGAAATGGAAATTTTACCCTCGCCTATTTTTTGTTCCTGGGCAAAAGCAGAAGTAATGGTTGTTGCTGCCAGAAATAATGTAGCTGATAATTGATTTATATGTTTCATTATTTAATTTATTTTGAATACTTAACTGGTTGGTTTAGTATGAGCAAAGGAGAATAAAAGCGCTTCATGACAAAACGCTTTTATTTCAATGCATGATTTTATTTTGCAGGCTCTTCCGCCAGTTTAGGAGTTTCAATCAGTTCAAGCACAACTTCATTTAACTTTCCGTTAAATTCAAAAGGAGCTTTATATGAAGGAGTAACAGATGTTCCAAGATCCCTTCCTACTTCCAGTCCATCATATCCGCTGCTTGCATTACTGATCTTTCCAAGGTTTTTTGAACCAACCTGCTGACCATTGAAAAATAAAGCGACTGCTTTATTCTTGCCATTATTGCTATAGGATACTTCTGCCTTCAATGATACTTTTCCAACAGGAATTTCTTTTTCAGATTTTATTTCAATCAGTTTTCCATCTGCATTGTATGCAAAGACAAGTTTTTTATCCTTTACATAAAGACTTATTCCTGACAATACATTTCCGAAAGAAAACAAAACACCTTGTGTAGTAGAAGTAACTTCAGCATTAACAGTTATAGAATAAGAGTCGTTATAGAATTTTGGTGTTGCACTTCTGGATAAGAAATTATCTTTGTAAAGAACTATTTTCTTTGCATTACCAAAAGCAGTCTGGTTGCTTACAGCCCAGTCATCTTTTAACGGATACACATTGTACTTCCAGGCTTCTGCTTCAAATGCTTCTGCAAGTTCTTTTACCTTTTCAGGGTATTTAGCTGCCAGGTCGTTTTGCTCATTGAAATCTTCACGTACATTATATAGATACCATCTCTCTTCAGATGCCGGAATTCTTTTTGTACGGTCATGCGGGAAGGAAGCCTTCCATCCGTCTTTATAAAGACTATACGACCCTGTCATTTCCTGATATTGAATTGTATGTCTTTCCGGTAAATTTTTATTCGCAGGATCTATAGTGTATGCAAGACTTGTACCTTCAATTGGTTCTTGAGGATAGCCGTTAATAACAGTTGGCACTTTTACACCTGCAAGTTCAATTGTAGTTGGAAGGATATCATTTACATAAGAATATTGATGACGGATTCCTCCTTTATCTTTAATCTTTTTCGGATAAAAGAGAATCAATGGATCATGGGTCCCACCTTCAAAGTTTCCATAACTTTTATAAAAACGGAACGGAGTGTTGGTTGCAGCAGCCCAACCGTCAGGCCATAGAGCAGAAGAACTTTCAGTACCCAATTTATCCAGATTTTTCACTTCCTGTGCCAATTGCTGCTCACGAGTATCATCAGGATCGGTAGTGATAAACCTGCCGAATTCCTTTGCACCACCTTCTGCCCCATTGTCACCAATCAATAAAGCGATAAGTGTATTATCAAGCTGACCTAATTTCTCTACATAGTCTATGATGCGACCGATCTCATGATCTGTCTGTGAAAGGAAACCAGCATATACTTCCATATGGCGCAAATAAACTTTTTTCTCATTATCCGACAATTTATCCCATGGTTTTACGCCAGGATTTGCAGGAGGTAATGTAGTCCCTGGAGGAACAACTCCTTTTGCTATCTGATTTTTTAAAACAGTTTCTTTGTATTTGTCCCATCCTGCATCAAACTTTCCTTTATATTTATCTATCCACTCTTTGGAAACCTGATGGGGTGCATGTACTGCTCCTGGAGCAAAGTAAAGGAAGAAAGGCTTGTCCGGAGCTGCAGCTTTCTGTCCGGCTATAAAGTTAATGGCTTCGTTCGCGAATAATTCATTCACGTGTCTTCTTTTAGGATCTTCAGGCTCTCTTTGTGTATTGCGGTATAAAATCGGATGCCACTGATCACCGGCACCCGTTTCAGGAGGGAAACCATAGAAGTGATCGAAACCTCTGCCTGTAGGCCAGCGGTTGAACGGACCAGCTTGTGTAGCATCAGAAGGATGTGTTAAATGGTATTTACCAACAGCAAATGTATTGTATCCATTTTCACGAAGTATTTCAGCTACAGTTGCTTTTTCAAAAGGTAAATAGCCATCATAGCCAGGTGTATCGTAAGAAGTGCTTGCAAAAAAACCAAAATGTACGGAATGGGTATTTCTTCCCGTTAATAATGCCGCTCTTGTAGGAGCGCAGTATGCTGCTGTATGAAAATTTGTATAACGCAATCCCTGATTGGCCAGACGATCGAAGTTAGGTGTTTCGATTAAGCCACCAAAAGCAGTGGAAGCACCATAACCGATATCATCAATCAGTATCCAGATAATATTTGGTGCCCCTTCGGGAGCTTTGGGTAGTGTTTGTGCCCTGTACTCCTTAGTCTCCTCAAGGGTTTTTCCAATTTTCCCCTGAAATATTGGTGTAGGACTATGCTGTGCATTGGCATAAAAACCAAGGGCAAGTAAACCTGCTGATGCAAGTAATTTAAATCTATTTGGTTTCATTATATAGTTTGGTTGTTTTATTTTTTTTGTTCTGCAGTAGTCTTGATATTTTGCTTGATATAATATTCTATGTCTATCAATGATAGATATTATATTTTGCAGCTTCCTCATCATGTTTTTTCATAATGATTAAAATATCAGATTAATTTACCCTATCCCTATTGACTAAATAGAGATTTGTTCCTTATAAAAGCCCTTCAACTTATTAAAGGGCTAACTGATTCTAATTAAATTAAATTATATTATGAGTCTTTATGCAATTAGGTTCTTATATGATTACTAGTTGCAATCAATACTCTATACTCTCTTATAAAAAGAAATTTGAATATTACATGCTTTATCATATAATAAACAATCCTTTTAGAATAGATAAGTAATCTTAAATGGTCATTTGAAAACTATGTAACCTAAATTAATAAAATCTGAGAGGCTGTTGGTGGCACTGCCTGGTGGTGAACAAACATAACAAAAAGGAAGATATAAAAAAATAGATTAACGATTTACACCCTGGCAAACACTAAACTCTTTGGGATTCATACCTAAGGTTCTGGAACAATACCACTGAAAAATCAATAAAGCATCACATCAGTCCGATAATCAAAATTATATTAACTATGTCTGAAAGGTTATTATTAAAAGTAAGCATATAAATAATAGATCAGACACCATTTCCAGAAAAGATTATCTCAGCTTTTAAAAGTTAATTAATGTGCATAATTTAAAAATCAGAAAAAAACCCTGAAAGTAGAACCTTTATCCGGCTCACTTTCCACTTGAATACTTCCCCCTGTATTTTCAATCATTTTCTTCACGATATAAAGCCCCACTCCTGTTCCCTCTACATGCGTATGCAAACGTTTAAACATTTGGAATAATTTACGTTGTTGTCTTTCATCCAAGCCGATTCCATTATCTTTAAATGAAAGTACAATTTTTCCATCTTCCAACCTTTCAGTCTTTACATGAACTACAGGATCTCGTTCACTTCTGTATTTAATTGCATTGCTCAAAAGGTTGTATATAATACTTCTTAAATTCTTATGGGAGAAATGAATTGAATTTATTTGAAGTTCCTCAATAAAAGTAACATTATCCTTTTTAATCTGCTCACTGTAATCTTGCTTAAAATCATTAATAATAGCTTTAAATGAGACATCTTCTGCAGCATCATTCACACCTCTTTGAATCCTGCTTATTTCTGTTAATTCCTCTATAGTTATTTTTAACTTTTCTATGGAAGTCTTTATCATCTCAATAACAGACTGCTGTTCTTGGGATCTACTTCCTTTATCCCATTCAAATATTATATCAACCAAAGCTTCTATATTGATTATCGGAGCTTTCAAATCGTGAGAAGCTGTATAAATAAAACTATCAAGATCATTATTAATCCTTATTAATTCAGAATTTTGCTTTTCAAGCTTTTTTTCATTTTCAATTCTTTCGGTAAGATCTATACCCATGACTACTACTCCCCTTACCTTATTCTCATATATATCAGGAATAAAGCTTAGGCTAAATGTCTTAAATAACATGCTTTTTAGCTCAAATTCAATCTCAGCAGATGTTTCACTTCCAGCTAATGATCCATTCAGCAACCCGTGAAATTTACCAAAGGTTTCTTTATCCATTCCTTCCTGAATTAATTTACCTTCAATATCTTCAGATATTTTCCCGATCTTTTTAAAATTCTCATTGGCGAACTGACATATGCCATCCTTATTGATATATGCTATCATTGCAGGGATTGCATTGGTTATAAGTCTTAGCTGACTTTCCCTTTTTTTTAACTCATTTGTTCGTTCCCTTATTTTTTCCTCCAGATTCTGATTTGCCGCTTTTAATTCATCCTGAATATCTTTAAGTTGTGTTATATCTCTTGAAATGGCAAGGATATGCGTCACGTTACCATCAACATCCCTTTGAAAAGGTATTTCTCTTGATGCTGTCCATTTCCATTTCCCAGTATAAGGGTCTTTCACACTAAACTCAAACGTAGTGATCTCATCATCTTTTAATTTTTTATATTTTTCATATCTGGCTTTTATTGCTGAATTTTCATCTGGATGCAAAACTCCCCATTCAGTGAGCATATCAGCAGTAACTCCCAAATATTTTTCTGGTTCACGATTGATATAAACAACCACTCCGGAAGCCAATTCAACAATAAAAATAGAATCAGGAGTAGTTTCTGCAACCTTCATACTGAACAACTGGCTCTCCTTTAGTTTTTCTTCCACCATCTTTCTTTCTGTAATGTCCACCAGCATTCCGACAATCTGACTTACATTTCCATCTTTATCCCTTTTAAAAACTTTTTCTCTTGAATAAAACCATTTGTATTCCCCATTTACATCCCTTATTCTATAGTCCATCGACCTTACTTCATCATCTTGTGCATTTTTAAATCCCTCAAAATAATCTTCTATCATCTGAACATCGTCCGGGTGTATTACCTCTGATACAATTGATTTTCCCATACTTTTCAGCTGGTCAGAATTATAACCAAGAGATTCATTCAATTCTTTGTTTGAATAAATATTCCTTTTTTCATTTATATCATATACATACAACTTATTAGGACTTGCCATAGCTAGATTTTGTATGAAAAAAATGTGTTTCTTCAATGCTTCCTCATAATCATCTCTATTTTCTTTTATACTAAGATATGAAAGGCCCTCAATGATTGTCATTATTCTCGGTGCAAACAGAAATAAGATATAAATGACCCCTAAAGATGCAATTGAAGTGATGACCCGGACTATAAATTTTAGTTTAAAGACAGGCTGCCCAATAGAGAAAATATCAATGAGATGACTGACAGCAATCCCTGTTATAAAAAGAAAGACAAGCAAGACAATCCAAATACTCCTGAAGTCTTTTCTTATCCAAACAATATACCCTATAGCAAAAGATATAATAAAAAAAACAAGGAAAGAAATGGCATCAAATATAACATTGATCCAGATGGTGTCATGTTTCCCAATGAAAAATTGAGCTATACCCAAGAAAAGCAAACTTAATAAGGCCATTAACGATATGGTATAAAACAAAAAACTTTGCACTTATCTAATTGTTAGCAAAGTACAGTCCACTAGTTGAATAATTTAATAGAAATAGTGTATTAACTCCCGCAACGTAAAATGTTTGTAAAAGTTATTCCTAAAAATAATCTAAAAAACTATTAACAATATTCACCTCCGTTCCTCAATTCAGCGGAAATGTAACTCATAAGTTGACTGTCAGGATTAAAATGATCAAATAAAAGAATGATCTCAAATGTGAGGATTTGTAACATTATAAGAGGATGAATTTATTTCTGAAATTGTCATAACTTCAATTTTGATTTACCTAATACCACCATAGCCTAAGTCCATATAATAAAATAAAATAAGTACTGATATAAAATATGAAATCATATAAAGCACGAAATATTACTTTGGGATAAACTAATCTTTATGTCTGCTCAAGATATTGTTACAAAAAAACAAAGTCAAGGCCTTTAAGCAAATGTATTGGAAAATGAATTTATATCAGGAAGTCATGAGAAATAAGGCTCAGGAAGGTACATTGTACAAAAGCACAAAGCTCTGGCAATCATTAAAACAATGATTACCAGAGACTGAAATAAAAATATAAGAAAGGCCCTTGCAAGGCATAGAAACTCAAGCAAGGACTTTAAGAGTACCTCTTATAGTATGAATTAAAAGGCTGAATAAAGTTTTAAGTTCAGACTATATTGTATTCATTGGAATACTAGTAAACTGCCCAAGTTTTTAACAAAGAATCCCAAATTATACAACAATCAGCAGTCAGTTATCATCAACTTTATTATACCAAATATTTCATTTCTTATATTCAGTTGTTTCATTTAAAACCAATACTTAATGACTAATAAGTGGTAAGCCATTTTCTTCAACATCAACTCCCTGACCATATTTTTCAACAATCTGGCTAAAAGGTTTATTCGTAAATGCTACCTGAAAATACTCTGTCTCATATTCCCCATTCGACTGTTTCATGGCCTCATGTGCCTGGTTCCATTTTTCGTCAAAATCTTTGTTATGGCACTTCCTAAGTTTTTTATAATTTCTATTAGCCATAGCTTTCATAGCCTCAGTGTCGATAATTCTCCTTTCAGTGAAATGAGAAATGGCTTTACTAATATCTCCACCAAATTCATCAATGAGATGAGCAAAAACCCTAACGCTCTCTATACAGGTATTCATACCCATAGCATAAAAAGGAGGCATAGCATGGGCTGCATCTCCTACCAGCAATATCTGATTTTGGTAGTTCCAATTGTTGCATTTTACCTCAGAGATCTTAGATTCTGGATTGCTGTTGAACTCCTGAATAAACTGATCTTTATCAATAAAGGAAAGGAATTGACAGTTCTCCTGCACAAATTCAAACAACTTCTCATTGTCCTTTAATTTATTTACTTCAGAAGATTCTGTATAGAACAAGGTACCATTAAAGCCCTTCTTCCCATCTGGCAGTGCAACGAACAAAAGTTCAGCTATATTCCATATATGAACATAATTCGGATCTAATACATACTCGCCGTTTCTAGGAGGTATATAAATCTCTTTGAATCTGTAGTCCAGAGTAGTAAGTGTTGCATCTACCAAACCTTGATCCACCAGACGTTGTCTGACACATGAGAAAGTACCGTCACAGCCAAATAAATATTCATATTTAACAACTTTTTCAGTGCTACAGCTATTATCCTGGTCATCTATACTATAATTGGTATTTGTAATAAATGTAAGCTTCTTATCATCTACATTAATTTTTTCCAGTTTATGTCCATAAAAGAACTCCACGTTGCCTGTTTTCAAACAAGCATCCATCAGATAAAAATTAAAATGTTTTCTGTTGACTGTATAAATAGCCTCCCTGTTAGCTCCGTAAAATTGTGAGTATACCTGACCGCTTCTTAAATGTACAGCACGCCCGTATTTAGGCACCAACAATGATTTGTAGCTATCATACAAATCCAAATCTTTAAGAGTAGTAATTCCTCTTTCACTGATTGACATCCCTACTGTCCTTTTCTTGATTTCATTGTTATTTATAAGGTTCATTCTTTTTTCATATACCTGCACCTTATAACCTTTCTTCGCCAAATACAAAGCCAAAGTACAACCGCTTATGCCTGCCCCAATAACAACAACAGACTTATTTTCTAAATAATCAATATTCGTTTTCACGTACTTAAATGATTTGCTTATATCTATAAGGCTAACAGAAAAGCTCGTATACACTGTTTAAAAAATCAAAAAAAAACAAAAAGATAAGGGGAAAACTTACAAATAAACCTGTAAAAAATAATTCAAGACATGTAAAATTTTTATTGCAATTATTCTTTGAATAATAAATAATCAAATACTGAAACTCAAATAAAAATTAAAAAGTAAATAAGAATTCATAAAAAAGAAATAGCAGGATTAAAAATCTTCGATCGCAGAATGAATCCTTTTATATATTCATGAAACTTCAAATGATTCTTTTCTGCATAAATATTTTCGACTATATGATCCTGTAAAGAAAACGAAATAATAAAAACTCTCTTCTATTAATATATCAAATTGAAAAGGTCCTAAAAAGATCCCTGCTTTAACTTTACGTAAGATATTTTTAAAATAACTCTTAGAATCTGTCTAGATTTACCTAAATCGTTAAGATAAATTTTCTAAAGCTACTTCCTATCCTATTAATGAGATATTTTTCAATCCATATTTTATCGAAAAATAATCATAAGTTATAGGGAGGTATTCATAATACCTCTGCATAATATAACTTTAAGTAAACATTCTTCAATAAAATCAAATAAAGAGAGCTTGGTTAAAGAAAAAATCACACAAACTCAAATCGCAGATTTTAAAATGTTTTTTCTCTCTAATGCATTTTCAATGATAGAAGAAAAATCTTCTGCTCGATTCAGCCAAGAATTACCAGATGCAAACTTTATTCTTTCTTTTTTCTTATTTTCATTATCATTATTCAATTCTTCTTTTACAGCATTCAGAAAACTTTCCCTCGAAGCGGCAAAACGAATATAAGGCTTGAACTCCGATAGATTTGCAAATTCTGATGAAACCACAGGTTTACCAACAGCCAAATATTCATTAAACTTTAATGGGTAGACACTTTTTGTATATTCATTTACCAAATAAGGAACAACTCCCAAATCTATCTCCCCAATTATTGCCGGGATTTCTTCAGGTTTTTTAGCTCCTAACCATCTTGTGTTTGAAAATTTGGATAAAGTACGAAATGCATTTTCATCCGGAGTTCTACCTGCAAAAAGAAATTCAACTTCAGGTAAATTTTCTATTAAATATATCATAGTATCAATATCAAATCGATCATCAATACTTCCTGTATATCCTATTACTTTCCTTTTTGTCTGCCTTACTTTTTCTGCATGCAAATAAAATCGATTGAAGTCAACCCCGTTCTTAATTAAATAACAATCTTTTGTTTTACAACTTTTATTATGAAATAGAATCTCAGAAGTGGTAATTACAACATCAGCTTTATTTATATAATCATTTTCTACCAAAACCCCATGATTGGAGTTCCATCCTGTTGCTATTTCATCATAGCAATAATAGATATTTAATATTTCTCCCAGCCTACCTGCTAACATTGTTCCATAATAAGGATTAAATCCTGAAACAACAATCGGATCTTTGATTTTGAGATGGTCAATAGCTTTTCTAATTGTGTACTCTACAATGAGGGCGTTTACTCTTAATAATTTCATAAAAAGTGAATGAGAAGGTATAATATTGATAGGAAGTACTGGCGGAGGACTTAACACATTAATAGTTGAATTAACTCTGGTTGTTACTTCCCTCAACCTTGGTTCTATTCCTAATGTCTTTTTAAAGGGAATAGCCTTGGGGCCCCTTAAAAAATCTTTAAAACTAAATGCATAATCTATATGCAGAATTTTATTGTCTGAACTTAAAACAGTCATAATTTCTGCCATTGTATTTGTGAAATTACTTTCCCACATATTATTTCCAAGGCAGATTATATTTTTATCCTTTAGCATTTTTATCGATTTTAAAAGGATTAACAGACATATGATATTTAAGTTACGACTATACCTATAAGCTTTTATATTTTAATTTTTATTCGTTCAATTAATAGTTTTAATAACACAGCTTATTGCTCCATTACAATTCTCTAAACTCCCTAGAATATTTCGTAGACCTTCTTCCTGCAGACATACCAATTACTGTAATAAAAATCCGATAAGGGACTTTAAAAATATAGATGGATCAAGGGATAATCTTCACACAAGAAATAAATCCATAGACAAATAATCTCATTTATGCAACTTAAAATTGTATTTATATACATAGGAAGAAAATATTTCTTTCCCTTACTCAGTAATTCTATCTAATCCTCCCTATCAAAATTATTTACTGAACCTCTGATTGCATAAGCATATAATTAAAATTGTACTACAATATTTTACACCATTAAAACAAGTAAATAATTTTAAAAAGCACAATAAATTCAAACAACCTTCTACTTATCAATAAAGACGGGACTAGTATCATTTTAATAACAAAGAAAATCCATAGCAGTTTCATTAGTAACAATCAAGCATTTTACAGCACAAAAAATTAGATAATAAATTTAGTAAAAACACTATGGAAAGTGAAGTTAAAGTATTAAGACAAAATGTAAGGTTACAAAAAAATAGTTTGGATAAACTCCAGGAAAAACTATCTCTTCTCAACGAAGACAAATTTTCTTCATTTATTCTATCACTTAGTGCCTTTATTGCTTTGGCAAAAAGATATACAGATCAGGACAAATTCTTAGTAGCCCATAACCATTCAAAACAAAATAAACCTAGTCAAAGAATATCATTCATAGAAATAGATCTTTCGGAAGATCCTACTTTTGAAATACTAATACAACAATTGAATGATAAAATTCAAAAAGATACCGATGGAACATTTGCTGATAAAAAAGATTTTTATCCATTTGTTATTAATTTCTCATTTGACGATAAATCTGAACAAGGTATTTCAAATCTCAATCTCAATATAGTAAGTTCAGACAATCAGAATATTTTACCTGCACTTTCAATTAATTTATCTAATACAGAAGAAGTCATAAGCGGTTGCCTTGAAGCAAGATTAGATTTAATGGAAATTACCATTTCTGAAAACACTAATAACCACTTTTGTAATCTTTTACAAGAAGCGGTATTAAATCCCAAAAAGAGAATCTCCGAATGTAATATGTTGGATGAAAGTGAAAGGAATAAAATTCTTTTTGAATGGAATGCTACTGAGAAGAATTATCCAAAAAATATTTGCTTACACCATCTAATAGAAAAACAAGTAGATAATACTCCTGATTCAATAGCTGTTATTTACAACGGTCAATCACTAACTTATAAAGAATTGAACAGGAGGGCAAATTGCGTAGTAGAGCGTTTAATTGCAAGAGGAATAAAAGAAGAGGACCTAGTTGGGGTATTGTTTGAATTATCACTGGAATCAGTTATAGTAATATTAGGAGTTTTAAAAGCTGGGGCTGCCTATGTTCCGCTTGACACCAACTACCCTGTTAAAAGGTTACAATTACTGGTTGACGACGCCAAACCAAAATTATTAATCACCAATTCAAGTTTAAAAGGTTTATTAGAGTTTGCAGAAGATAGAACACTTATTATTAATGATAATGATTGGCTTAATAGCGATTATTTAACTAATCCATCAACGAACGTTAAACCAGAAAACGCAGCATATGTGATGTATACCTCTGGTTCTACAGGATCACCTAAGGGAATAGTAATTCAACACAATAGTGTTGTAAACAACATAATGTTAATAAAAGATCGATATGAGCTTACCCCTGACGATATTGTTCCTTCGATGCCATCCTTAGCATTTGATGCTTCAGTTTCCAAATTATTTCCGATATTAACCATAGGAGGAACAGTTGTACTTCCAACAGAAGACGAAATAAAAGACGTAGAAAAAACACTTGAATTAATTAATAAATACAATATGCCTTATTTCTCTACTCCTCCAAGCATATTAAGAGTAATTAATTCTATCAACCCTGATTTATCCAGATTACGCATCATTTCCTGCGGAGGTGAAGCCTTAAAGTTTTCAGACAT
Source organism: Sporocytophaga myxococcoides (assembly GCF_000775915.1). Lineage (NCBI taxonomy): Bacteria > Pseudomonadati > Bacteroidota > Cytophagia > Cytophagales > Cytophagaceae > Sporocytophaga > Sporocytophaga myxococcoides. The sequence goes on along the minus strand of NZ_BBLT01000008.1, from coordinate 139,001 downwards.
TAATAATATCAATAAACACGTCCCTATATTAAATATATATGGACCTACCGAAGCTACCGTTTCTTCCTGCACCTATACTATACCTAAAAACTCTCCCCCTATTACTTCTCGCGTTCCTATTGGTAAGCCCAATCCAAATTGCAAGGTGTATATTTTGGATAAACATATGAATTGCATGCCTGTCAATTGCTATGGGACCTTATATATTGGAGGAATTGGTGTGGCACGTGGTTATTTAAATAATCCCGAATTAACTGCCCAAAGATTTATTAAAAATCCTTTTGTAGATGGAGAGGTATTATATAACACTGGAGATATTGCCCGATGGTTACCAGATGGCAATATCGATTTCCTTGGCAGAAATGATAATCAGATAAAGATTAGAGGATTCAGAATTCAAATGGAGGAAGTAGAAAAAATATTAACCAAGCATCCATCTGTTATCGAAGGTAAAATCATTGTTAAAGGGACGAACGATGAAGACAAATTCATGATTGCCTGCATAATTCCGAAAGAGGGAGAAAGTGTGACAATAGAATCAATGAGAAACTTCATTGAAAAATATTTACCTGATTATATGGTTCCTTCTGACATAATGGTCCTAGATCAATTCCCTCTTAATCAGAATAACAAAGTTGATTCAAAAGCTCTGCTTCAGAAATTCAATGAAAAAACGCCAGTTAAACAAAAAATTTCTTTATCGGTCAGCAAAAATAATGTTGAGAAAGATCTTATCAATTTTTGGAAGGAGATCCTGAATAAGGAAATTAATATACAGGAAAATTTTTTCCATGCAGGAGGACATTCACTCCATGCTATGCAATTGAAAATGTTTATCAATAAGAAATTCAATACTGATTTTTCTATGAAAGACATTTTCAATAATCTTACAATTGAAAAATTAACGTCTTTAATAGCATCTAAAATTCAACTTACTGAAGATAACATTCATATACCCAATAGTCTCAAAAATAATAATCCCTTTATTGAGGAAAAACAGAGTTCAGAAAATATAACTCCGGTCGATTTAAAAGACATTTCAAATATAAAATCTCAATCCCTGGATACTTCATTAAGTAAAAAAGAGATAGATTTGATTGCTTCTAATAATAAAGAGAGTAGTTTTTATCAGTTGTTTTTCAAAAAACCAACATTATTAGATCTTTCATTTAACGAAAGAAGATTATATTTTCTCTACAAATTCCTTCCCAATAAAGCTACGTACAATGTTGTAAAGGCCTATAGTCTGTCGGGAAAAGTGAATATAAGTGTATTAGAGAAAAGTATAAAACAGCTATTGGATAAGCATTTAAACCTAAGAAAAAATTTTATCGAAATAGATGGAGAACCTAAGGCTAAATTAAATCTTAAATCTACCTTTAAAGTCAGAGTTTGTTGTTTATCCGATTTTTTAAGGTCAACTACTGACGATGAGGAATTAATTCTTGAAAAATTAGTAGAGGATGAAACTGAAAAGCCATTTGATTTAAGTAAAGATCTTCCTATTCGATTAACTCTAATCAAAAAAAGGAAAGAAAGTAGCGTTCTGATTCTTTCTGCCCATCATATCATTTCTGATGCCTGGTCTTTTGCTATCATATTAGAAGAACTTAATAAGCTTTATAATTCTAACCTGAATGGCGAAGAAATAGAACTGGAGGATCTGACAAGAGAATACAATAATTATGTTGGGGCTCAAAAACAGTATCTTAATAAGATTAAGATTAGTGAACTTCTAGGTTATTGGAAGAATAAGCTGAGTGATAAAATTTCCAAATTAAAATTGCCCTATGAGCGGAATGGAAAAGATATTGTCTCTGACAACGCTTTGTATGAAGAAATTCTGATACCTACTACTCTTATCAATTCACTTCAAAAATATAGTAGAGAAAAAGATGTTACTCTTTTTATGACCTTCTTTAGTGCGTTCCAAACTCTGCTATTTAAATATAGTCAAAACGAATTTATAAATACAGCAATCCCTATTGTTGATCGTGCAAATGCGGATACAAAAAAGCTAGTCGGATTTTTTGTCAATACTTTAATTATACCCACTGATTTCTCCAATGATGTTTTATTTGATGAATTAGTGGAAGAAGTTAGACAAACAATATTAGAGTCATTTCAAAATCAGGATCTGCCTTATGAGATACTTGCCAATGAATTAAGAAAAGATACAGGAGCTGATGTCAACTCTCTAATTCAGGTAATGTTTGCATTTCAAAATGTACATGAAGATCCATTGCATTTGACTGGAATTAAAGCTGAGAATATTTTATTGAAAAATAAACATGCTAAGTTCGATCTTACAGTTTCCGTTTCCGAACAGGCAGATGGTTACCTGGTATCTGCAGAGTATAAATCTGATCTATTCCATTCTATTACAATAAAAAGAATGCTGAATTCATTTTACATGCTCATAGAACAAGTAATGTCAAATCCTAAAATCAAAATATCTCAAATTGAAGTATTGAATCAATCAGTAAAAGAACTTCTTACTAAAGTGTGGAATGACACCAAAAGAAATCTTCCTGATTTTTCAGTGCATGAGCTATTCGAAAGGCAAGTTTTTTCAACACCAGATGCAATTGCATTAAATTTTAATGGCAAAAAAATCAGTTATAATGATTTAAATATTCGTGCTAATCATTTAGCACATTATCTTAAAAAACAAGGAATTGCTTCAGAGGAACTGGTAGGTATCCTAATGGATGAATCAGAGTTGAGTATAGTATCGCTAATAGCGGTATTAAAGACAGGAGGTGCATATCTTCCTCTAGATCCTGCCTATCCTAAAGAAAGAATTGCTTATATGTTAAATGATTCCAGGGTTAAAACAATTATTAGTGAAGAAAAGTATCTCAACTATCTACCAGAATCGTCTTACCAATGGATTGCTTTGGATCAACTTGGTGAAGAATTAAGTAAAGAAAAAGATACCAATCCTGAAAGTAGAATACTTACCAATCATCTTGCCTATGTTATGTATACATCCGGCTCCACAGGCAACCCAAAAGGAGTTGGCGTAGAACATAAGAATATTGTAAGATTGGTGAAAAATACCAATTATGCTACACTATCAAACAACACCAAGCTACTAAAAACAGGCGCTTTTTCATTTGATGCATCTACATTTGAGGTATGGGGAATCTTATTAAACGGTGGAGAATTACATATATATCCAAAAGAAAATTTATTAGATCATCAATTGCTTAAAGAAAAGATAAAGGAAAATGAAATTACATTGATGTGGTTTACTGTGTCCTGGTTTAACCAATTAGTCGATTTAGATGTAGATCTTTTTAAACCTCTTCAGTCAGTATTTGTAGGAGGAGATAAATTATCAGTGAAGCATATTAATAAAGTTAAACAAGCAATTCCTCATCTTGAAATAGTCAATGGATACGGTCCTACAGAAAATACAACATTTTCTCTATATCATAAAATAGAGAGTATTAGTGAAGAAGATATACCTATTGGTAAGCCAATCACGAATACTACAGTTTATATTTTGGACAAATCACTTAATCTTCTTCCAATTGGAGTGCAAGGTGAAATCTATGTAGGAGGAAAAGGAGTTGCAAGGGGATATATTAACGATGAAAAACGTACACAAGAAAAATTTATTCCGGATCCATTTAGTTATGAAGGAAGGTTATATAAAACAGGAGACCTTGGAAGATGGCTTGAAAATGGAACAATAGAATTTGGAGGAAGAAAGGATAATCAAATTAAACTCAGAGGATATAGAATTGAACTGGGAGAAATTGAAAATGCAATATCCTGCCATCCTCTGATAGAAGATTCTGTTGTTATAATGAAAGATGACAATGGTGATAAAAAGATCATAGGATTTTATTTAAGCAATACAAACTTAACGGAAGCAGAGGTAAAAACTTTTCTAAGAAAAACCCTTCCTGAATTTATGATACCTGCTTACCTGATCAAAAAGGAAAGCTTTCCATTGACGTCCAACGGGAAAATTAATCGTCAGGCATTAGCAAATAGTACTAAGAATTATATTAAAACAAATAAAACGTTTGAGTTTGCCTTTAATGCAACAGAGGAAAAACTTGTAGCAATCTTCGAAGAGATTTTAGGAAGGGATGCTATAAGTATTACAGATAATTTCTTTGAATTAGGAGGCCATTCTCTCCTGGCTACAAAAGTAATGGCAAAAATTGAAAGAGAGTTTGGACAAAATTATCCTTTGTCCATCCTATTTGAAGCTCCGACTATTAAAGAGCTTAGTAAGGTCATCAAAGGAGATTCTGGAATTAAAAAAACAGGAATCATCTCAATACAACCTAAAGGCCATAAACCTCCGTTATTCTTATTACCAGGATATTTATTCTATCATAATCTTTCGAAATATCTCGGAGATGATCAACCTTTATATGGTTTTGAACCACTAAATATAGATCGAACAGAAGAAGTTGCCGCTATGTTTATAAAACAAATGAAAAAGATACAGCCAACTGGTCCTTATTATATTGGTGGTTTTTGTGCCAGTGGTATCATAGCGTATGAAGTAGCTCAGCAACTTACTGCCGCAGGAGATGAGATTGGTCTGTTATCTTTATTTGAAGTATATACTCCTGAAGCAACGGTCTCTAAAGCATCAAAAAAATATTTATCGGACAAATTTGCTCATTGGAAGGCCGCTTTCTCTTATAACTCCTTCAGAGCTAAAGTAAAATTGATTTATAATGAATCTCAGAAACTACTTCAATATTTCCTTCTAAATCAATTTAGAAGTATGATAAGCGATTATAAGCTCAAGCCATATAATGGGAAAATTGTATTGTTCAAAGCTTTAGATGAACTGGTAGTATCTTCTTCGTCTGATCCTTATATGGGGTGGAACAGATACTGCTCAGCTCATAATATCACTTTGATTAAAATTCCGGGAAATCATAATACATTGTTTAAAGAACCATATATCGGCATTACTGCTGCACAGATTAAAAAGTGCTTGGAAAACGAAAATTATAATGTGGAAGAAATTTAATTGAGATCAGTTTAAGAAAGAGAGTGGTATATGAATGAAAGTTTGTATACCGCTCTCTTTCTGTTTATTATTTACAATCCGAAAGTTTTTTAATGCCCTACTAATGGAAATATTCTACACTAAGTTTGAGGACAAACTTGATCATAAAAAAATAAATAATTATTTAAAATACCTTCCATCTTCAATGAGAGAAGATATATTGAAATATCAATTGCCATTTGATATTCAAGGCCGTTTATTTGGAAAACTTTTATTAAAAAAAATTTTTGAACACTATTTTAGCAATCAAAATATATTAAATCAGCTAAAGTATAATCAATATGGCCGTCCATATATTTCCGACTCAGGTATAGACTTTAGCATATCTCATTCAGGAGAATATACAGCAGTTGCAATGTCAAAAGGATTTTCCATAGGGATCGACATCGAAAAAATAAAAGAGATACCTATCTGTGATTTTAAACCTGTATTTACAGATAATGAATGGGAGGCAATTTTATCATCAACCAATCCTTTAAAATCATTTTATGTTTATTGGACAAAGAAGGAAAGTACAGTAAAAGCCGATGGAAGAGGTCTTTCTATTCCTTTAAATGAAATAATAGTGGATGATGCTATTTCAATTTTATATGAAAAACAATGGCATTTATATGAAATTAATTTAGCGCCTGATTATATGGCACATATTGCAAGTGAGCAAAAAGATTTGATCAACATCTACAGTATTACTTTTTAGTATAGAAAACCGGATTGTGTGTGTTTCATTCAGACAACTTTAAAAACTTTCCTTTATCTAAAAAATCCCCACCTGTGATACAAGCGAGGATTTTAAATTGAAATGTGAAAGCATAGGACAATCTTCGAACTTTAAATATCTAATGCTATCACAGCCTTTTAAAATCTATTAATTATCGTCACCGAACCCTTGAAGACGATGATAACAATTTTCATTTGTTAAATATTACCAGGCAATTTCTCCTGTTTCAGGATTTGTTTCTTCGCTGAAAAACTTTCCGGTTGGTCCGTCTTTATCAATCAGTGCATATTTCGCCACACGTTTTCCGGCTTCTTCAACTTCACCTCCATTGTAGTTGGTAAAATCCGTTTTGGTATACCCCGGGTCAACCATATTTATTTTAAATGCAGTATCTCTTAGCTCATAAGCCAGATGAACGGTGAACATATTCAAAGCTGATTTTGAAGAGCCGTAAACTGCGAACTTTCCAAAATCATAGGCAGGCCAGGCAGGGTCGCTTTGAAGAGATAATGAGCCAACAGTTGAACTTACCATTACAATTCTCGGTTCCGGTGCATTTTTCAATAAATCCAGAAATGCTTGTGTAACTCTTACCACACCGTAAACATTGGTTTCATACACTTCTTTAAATGTATCAATGCTTGCTTCTGCGGCAGTCCAGGTTTGCGGAATATACTTGCCGTTCTCGTCTAATTTCACACCGCTAATACCTGCATTGTTTATCAAAACATTCAGATAATCTACTTTCCTTCCGATTTCTGTCCGTGCATTTTTCACCGAATGATCATCGGTCACATCAATCTGAATGGCTTCAACGTTTGTCAATCCTTGGGCTTTTAGTTTCTCGACAGCCTCTATACCTCTTTGTTGATCACGGCTTCCAATGTAAACGTAAAATCCTTTTTGCAATAGTTGTTTTGCGGTTTCTAATCCGATGCCTTTATTGGCTCCTGTAATTAATGCTGATTTCATTTTTTTATTTTTTAATTCGTATAGCAAAGGTTGCCAGTTTAAAAATGAAATTGTTTACCATTTGGTAAAAAGTAATCTTAGCGAATGTTTTTCCTGATCCTACTCAGTGATTGTTGTGTAATGCCTAAATAAGAAGCTATATAAGAGAGAGGAACACGATTTGCGAGAGTAGGGAATTTTTGAATGAACGATAAATAGCGTGTAGTAGCGTCCTCCGAAACTAAGGGACTTCTCCTTTCTATTTTTTCCACAAGACATTTCTGAACTATTTTTATTACAATCTTATCCCAGCCGATGATGGTGTTTAAAAGCTCGTCCCAATCCTTTTTGGAGAATATAAGCACCCTGCTGTCTGTAATTGCCTGTAAATATTGGGACGCAGGCATACCTGCCTCAAAGTTCTGGTAGTCTGTAACGAAATGATTTTCGTCAATCAAATAATCCGTAATTTCCTGGCCTTTGTTGTTGTAATAGCAAAACCGAAAAATGCCTTCAAGGACAAAGCCTACCTGTTTTGGAATTTTTCCTGCTTCAGAAAGGTACTCGTCTTTACGAACTTCTATTTCAGTTGCTTTACTTTTTATCAGGTCTATTTGCTGCTTGTTCAGGTTGCCAAACTGTAAAATGTATTCTATTAACTCTTCCATAGGGTAAAATTATTAAATAGTTTGAGCTATGATTTACCATTTGGTAAAAAGATGGGTCAGTACTACCTATTATTAGAGTTAGTAATAGATGTGTAGAGGTGTAAAATCAAAGTCTTCAGATCTCGGTTTTCCGATTGATCCATTAAAAATAGAAAACCTATAAAATTAGCTGAATAAAAAAATCCTCACCTGAAAATTCAAGTGAGGATTTTAAATCGGAATGTGAACCCGCTGGGATTCGAACCCAGGACCCCTACATTAAAAGTGTAATGCTCTACCAGCTGAGCTACGGATTCCTATGAAAATTAACTATTACTCTTGTTTGATAAATCTTTAGCTTCCCTAAAGATTGCGATAAAAAAAGATCCTCTGTCTTCAGAGGATCTTTGTGAACCCGCTGGGATTCGAACCCAGGACCCCTACATTAAAAGTGTAATGCTCTACCAGCTGAGCTACGGATTCTTATTTTTTTGCTTTTGCGAAATCGTTTTCCGTAAATGCGATGCAAAAGTATAAGCTTTTTTTATATTTGCAAAACATGAAGCGAATTTTCTTTACAACACTTATCGTTTTTTTTCTATCCCCCTTTGCTTGCTGCGCCAATTACGCTGATTCCCTGAAGCTTGCAGATTCATTATTCAGAGAAAAAAAATATCCACAATCTTATAATATCTATTCCAACATACTTTCTTCCACTGAAAAGTTTTCCCCAAGAATGCTTCTCAAAATGGCTATGATCAAGGAACAGGAAGGAGATTATACAATGTCGCTTTATTATCTAAACCTTCTCTACAAGTACCAGCCTGATAAAAGAGTGCTTGATAAAATGGATGAGCTGGCATCTGCACATCAGCTTACAGGATATACATTTACAGATCTGGAATACTTTATTTCTCTTTATAATCAGTATTACTATTACATCATATTCTTTTTTCTTATTGTATCTGCAATCATCTATCTGTATTTAATTTTTAAAAAGTTTCACAGTAAAAAACTCGGCTTGCGTCCCCTCTTCTTCGTCTTTGTATTATCCTTTGCATACATTCTTACTAATTATGATATCGTTCCTATGAAAGGAATCATAAGCAAGGACCACTCCTACTTAATGAGCGGCCCTTCCGCAGGAGCTGCTCCTGTGGCTGAGGTAGAAAAAGGACATCGTGTTATTGTATGGTCAGAAGACGACGTATGGTATAGAATCAGCTGGAATGGTGAATTTGTTTATATCAAAAAAAATCATCTCCTCTTAGTAGGAGATGAAAATCATTTAAGAGGAGAATCTTTCTCTTTCGATATATGATTGAATACAACTTTATCAACCAATCCTGGGAAAAACTTTTTCAGTAAGATAGTTGATTTTCCTTGCGAGGTAAGAACAAGGTCCCTTTTTCTCTGTTCTACTGCTTTGTAAATGCTCCATGCTACTTCTTCGGCGCTCATCATCTTTCCTTCGTCCATAGACGATTCTCCAATGATGGTTCCGTCTTTTGACAAAGAAGTATTTCTAATATTGGAAGTCGTAAAGCCTGGACAAGCTACAAGCACATGAACATTTTTATTCAGGAGTTCTATACGAAGCGCTTCCAGAAAACCATTCATGGCAAATTTAGACGCACTGTAGCCCGTTCTGCCCGGAAGACCTACACTACCTGCAATAGAAGAAACACCGACTACAGAGCCTCTGTTTTTAATAATTTCAGGCAAGGCGTATTTGGTTGCATAAACAGTTCCGTAAAAATTGATATCCATTACCTTTTTCAATACACTCAAATCTGCATCCGCAAATAATGCTCTCATGGATATACCTGCATTGTTAATAAGTATATCTATCTTACCATAGACTTTAAGTGTTTCATTGACGAGCATTTCATTATCTTCCTCCTTTGCCGAATCTGCTTGTATCGCCAATACTGTAATTCCTTTGCTTCTTAGCAATAAAGCAGTTTCATCAAGGTTGACCTTGTTTCTCCCTGTTATGACAACCTTTGAGCCATTGATTCCAAACACCTCTGCACAGGCTTTTCCTATTCCTGAAGATCCTCCGGTTATGATGACGACTTTATCTTTCATATCTTTAATCTTTATGCTCTGATAGATTTACCTGCCTTTAAAATACTTTGCAACAGCATGTATAAGATTGGAATGACCGGCAGAAAGTATTTCCAATTTATAATTATTCAGATTACGAAGAAAATACTTCATATTCTTAAGATTTATGATTTTATCATATGTCCCTAAGAAGAGTTCGAGCTCTATTTTATTTTCATTCAGGATTGTTACGATCTTCCTGGTACTGAACTTAAGATCTCTGAATACGATCCATGAAAAATAAACCCTTCTTCTCTGTGCTCTGGTAATCATTTGGGTATTAGCAAACCGGTGCAGACTTTTATCAAGCAACTTAAACCTGTTTAAGGTATTCACTACATTATGATAGATTCGGGGCTTTACAATGGTTCTTTTGAATATTCCCTGCAGAAGTCTGGGATAAGTTGCAATGCTGTACCAGAAGCTTGTTTTGATGCCATCCGGAGCTATCAGAATCACTTTATCAATCCTTGAATAAAAAAATTCCAGGCTCGAAAGTACAAACTTACCTCCCATGCTAAAACCTAGTAAACTAAATCTTTCTATTTGCTGGTTTTGCAGAAACCCGGCAAAAAATTTATTCCAGAAATCTTTCTGGAGAGGTTGATCTCCATATGGCCAATAGCTTTTACCATGAAAAAACAAATCAAAACTATAAACAATATACTCCTCTAAAAGTACTTCTTCCAGCTCATAGAAATGATTTGAAGTTTGCCCAAAACCATGAAAGGTAAGAAGTACCTTCTTACCTTTCCCTGATTTGGAGTAGTGCATGAGTGCCTTTTCGTACTCATGATACCCATATGTTCTTTGCATTAAATGAAATTAAGCAACAGTTTCTTTTTTAGACATTCTGTTTCTTTCATTCTCATCAAGATAAATCTTACGCATTCTGATGCTCTTCGGAGTTACTTCAAGGTATTCATCTCCCTGAATATATTCCATAGATTCTTCTAATGAGAAGTTTATTTTTGGAGCGATTTTAACGTTGTCGTCAGAACCTGAAGCACGCATGTTTGTTAATTTCTTACCTTTCAACACGTTTACAGTAAGGTCATTACCTCTTGTATGCTCACCTATTACCTGTCCCATGTAAATCTCTTCTCCCGGATCAACAAAGAAAAATCCTCTGTCCTGAAGTTTATCGATTGCATAAGCAGTTGTAGTACCAGTTTCCATAGAGATCAAAGATCCGCTCAATCTACCCGGGATTGGTCCTTTATATGGCTCATATGCTTTAAACCTGTGCGTCATAATAGCTTCACCAGCTGTTGCTGTTAGCACGTTATTTCTGAGACCAATGATACCTCTTGAAGGAATGTTAAATTCAAGATGCTGAAGATCCCCTTTGGGTTCCATAATCAATAACTCTCCTTTTCTTTGAGTTACTAATTCAATTACTTTACCAGAGGTTGCTTCAGGAACATCCACAACAAGAATTTCTACCGGTTCACATTTCTGACCATCTATTTCTTTGAAGATTACCTGTGGCTGACCTACCTGTAATTCATACCCTTCTCTTCTCATTGTCTCAATCAATACAGACAAGTGAAGGATACCTCTTCCGAAAACAAGGAATTTATCTTCAGAATCTGTTTCAACAACTCTCAATGCCAGGTTTTTCTCCGTTTCTTTCATCAGTCTGTCTCTGATGTGACGGGATGTTACAAACTTACCTTCTTTACCAAAGAACGGGCTATTGTTTATCGTAAACAACATACTCATTGTAGGCTCGTCTACTGCTATTCTTTCTAGTGGCTCAGGATTTTCAGCGTCGGTAAGGGTATCACCGATCTCAAAATCATCAAGACCTGTAACAGCACAAATATCCCCAGCTGATACAGACTCAACTTTCAATTTACCAAGACCTTCAAAAACATGAAGTTCTTTTATTTTTACTTTCTTGATAGAGCCATCAGCTTTAGTTAGGGCCATATTTGCTCCTTCTTTCAGTTCGCCTCTAAACACTCTTCCGATTGCAATTCTACCCTGATAAGCTGAATAATCCAGAGAGGTTACCTGCATTTGAGGGATCCCTTCAGGACGTGGTGCTTCCGGTATGTGCTCTACAATTGCATCAATCAAAGGAAGAATCGAATCAGTAGGATTTCTGAAATCAGGTCCCATCCATCCTTGTTTAGATGAGCCATACATAGTTACAAAGTCAAGCTGATCTTCTGTAGCTCCAAGGTTGAACATTAAGTCAAATACTGACTCATGCACCTCATCCGGACGACAGTTTTCCTTATCTACTTTATTTACAACGACGATTGGCTTTAAACCAAGATTCAGCGCTTTGCCCAATACGAATCTAGTCTGAGGCATTGGCCCTTCAAACGCATCGACAAGCAAAATAACACCGTCTGCCATTTTCAAAACTCGCTCAACCTCACCACCAAAGTCGGCGTGACCGGGAGTATCTATGATATTTATTTTGATACCTTTATATCTTACGGAAACGTTTTTCGCAAGAATGGTAATACCTCTTTCCCTTTCAAGATCATTGTTATCCAGAAGAAGATCGTTAAACTCCTGGTTTTCTCTAAAGATTTTAGAGGCGTGAATGATCTTATCTACCAGGGTAGTTTTACCGTGGTCAACGTGTGCTATAATTGCAATATTCCTGATGCTTTGCATATATTTTGTGAAAACTAAGCTGCAAAATTAAAAAAATAGTTTCGAATTGCTTAGTAATTAGGTTAATTTCTGACGAAGAACCTCAATAATTCTTCCCTAAAAGCCCTAAACTATGCTCAAAAGCCTATTTCTTATTGTTTTAGTCCTAACACTACTTTTTTAAAAATAGTTGGCCTTGTAAAAGAAATAGTAAAATTTCTGATTGCACCAGTTATATTTGCACTCCTTAATTATAAAAACCGAACAGCCTTTGGTCTGTTTTCTCAAATATATTTGTTCTTATTTTTAGCTTATGAGTAAAAATTACAAAAGACATACAATTACTGCGGCTTTGCCTTATGCAAACGGTCCTGTTCACATCGGTCACCTTGCCGGTGTATATGTCCCTGCAGACATTTACGCAAGATATCTAAGACTCAAGGGAGAAGATGTGCTCTTTGTCTGCGGATCGGATGAACATGGTGTTCCAATTACCATCAGAGCTAAAAAAGAAGGTATTACACCACAACAGGCAGTTGATAAATACCACACTATAATTAAAGATTCTTTCAAGGATTTCGGAATATCGTTTAATATTTACTCCAGAACGTCTGCTCAAGTACACCACGAAACTTCTTCAGAGTTTTTTAAAACGCTTTACAACAAAGGGATTTTCGAAGAAAAAGTAACTGAACAGTACTTTGATCCTAAAGCACTTCAGTTCCTGGCCGACAGATATATTGAAGGTACATGCCCGAAATGTGGATTCGAAAAGGCTTATGGAGATCAGTGTGAAAATTGTGGCAGTACTTTAAGTCCTTCCGAGCTTATTAATCCCCACTCTACGCTAAGTGGAGAAAAACCTGTACTAAAATCTACCAAACACTGGTACCTTCCTCTTGACAAATATGAAAACTGGCTAAGAGAATGGATACTGGAAGGGCATAAAGAATGGAAAGCCAATGTTTACGGACAGTGCAAATCGTGGATAGACCAGGGATTGCAGCCACGTGCTGTAACCAGAGATCTTGACTGGGGAGTACCAGTCCCTCTTCCTGGAACAGAAGGAAAAGTACTTTATGTATGGTTCGATGCTCCTATCGGCTATATATCAGCAACCAAAGACTGGGCACAACAACAGGGAACCCCGGAAGCATGGGCTCCCTACTGGCAGGATCAAGATACCAAACTTGTGCATTTTATAGGAAAAGACAACATCGTATTCCATTGTGTTATCTTCCCTGTAATGTTAAAGACTCACGGAGATTATATACTTCCTGACAATGTACCTGCGAATGAATTTCTGAACCTCGAAGGAAACAAAATTTCTACTTCTAGAAACTGGGCTGTATGGCTTCATGAGTATCTTCAAGAGTTTCCAGGTAAAGCAGACGTGCTTAGATATGTCCTTTGCGCTAATGCTCCGGAAACCAAAGACAATGATTTTACATGGAAAGATTTTCAGGCCCGGAATAACAATGAGCTGGTAGCCATCTTTGGAAACTTTGTAAATCGTGCAGTAGTTCTAACCCGCAAAAACTATGACGGTATTGTGCCTGCTCAGGGTACCCTTGAAAATATTGATAAAGAAGTCCTCGAAAAGCTGAAAGAACTTCCCGAAAAAGTAGCTGGTTCCATTGAAGCATACAGATTCAGAGAAGCTTTAACTTTTATGATGGAACTCGCAAGGGTTGGAAATAAATATCTTGCAGATACAGAACCGTGGCAACTGATCAAAACAGATGCATCCAGAGTGAAAACCATACTGAATATCAGCCTTCAGATATCTGCAAGTCTTGCAATTCTTGCAGAACCATTTATGCCGCATACAGCAGCAAAGCTTTCTGAAATGTTGGGATTAGAAAAGTTATCCTGGAAAGATGCGGGAAAGGATAATTTGGTGGTTGGCGGCCATCAGCTTAAAGCTGGAGGTTTATTATTTGATAAGATAGAAGATGAAACCATTGAAGCTCAGATTAAAAAACTTCAGGATACCAAACTAGCTAATGAGCTTGCAAGCAAAACTGTAGCACCGGAAAAACCTGCTGTTCAGTTTGACGACTTTACCCAAATGGACATTCGTATTGCAACCATTATTGAAGCAGAAAAAGTAGCTAAAACAAAAAAGCTTCTTAAACTGAAACTTGATACGGGTATCGATACAAGAACAGTTGTAAGTGGTATTGCAGAATATTATGAACCGGAAAAAATTATCGGTCAACAGGTTTGTCTGTTAGCAAACCTTGCTCCGAGAGAAATAAAAGGAATTGAATCTAAAGGAATGATTTTAATGGCTGAAGATAAAGATGGGAAACTTTCCTTTGTGAGTCCGGTAAATAAAATTACAAATGGCGGAACCGTGAGTTAAAAAAGTATTATCCTTAAATTATTAAAGCCCGATTTAAATTGGGCTTTTTTTATACCTAAACTTTAAGCGAATTACCAATTTAATTAGATGTTTAAACATACAAGTTAATCAAAGTCAAAAACTTACAATTATTTTTTTTACAAATAAAGACAATAAGTCACATATCAAATAATATCATAATCTATAAAAATATACCATTAATAGAAAAAAACGAACAATTTATAATTTAAAAATTAAAAATATAAACATAATAACCTTTACAAATTACATCAAAACTTATATTTATAAAAAAAATTAATTCAATTACCTACAACCTTTCATAGGTAAAAGGTATCTATATACCGTAAGTCTTAATTAGGGACTGAATATAAAACTCAAATCTTTTTGATATTTTTTTTATATTTTTTTAATATCTTTTTACCTGGGGACCCCTTCGAGAAATCAAAGGGGTCTTTTTTTATATTTATTTTTAATCAATCACCAAGGTTAATTCTAGATTACTCTGACCAATCATTTCGTATTTACAGTATTCATTGCCCTCTCAATTCCAATTGTGCAAAATGCCAAAACACCATCAATAGCCTTATCCATAAAGATGGGCAATTCTTCAAACTCTTTAGATGTAAACCTTCCTAAAACATAATCAACCTGACGTCCTTTAGAAAACTCACTTCCTACTCCAAATCGTAGCCTTGGATATGCTTCACTACCTAATACCTTTTGAATATCCCCCAGACCATTATGTCCGCCATTAGACCCTTTACCTCTCATCCTCAATGTGCCATAAGGCAAAGCTATATCATCAGTAATAACCATTATATTTTCTGCAAATACGTTCAGAGTTTTCATCCAGTAGTTTACAGCCTTACCACTTAAATTCATGAAGGTAGTAGGTTTGATAAGCATAAGTGTCCTACCCTTATATTTATATTCCGCAACAAAAGCATATCGATCTGACTGAAACTTCAATCCTTCTTTATCGGCAAGGCGATCCAACACCAAAAAACCAATGTTGTGCCTCGTCAACTCATACTCAGGACCAATATTCCCCAAACCAAATATTAAATATTTCATAATGAAAATTTACAAAAGTCTATAAAAGCATAAATCCTATCTGCCAAAGACAAATAGGATTTAAAAATATAAAATTAATTACTTACTTATTTCTTTTCTTCTTCAGCAGCTCCTCTTAGGGCTCTTGTTGTTTCAACGCTAACAACAGGAAGTGCTTTATTATTTAAGAAAGTAAAGTTTCCTGACTTAAGATCAGAAATTCTTAAAGACTTTCCGATTTCAAGAGATGAAATATCAGCTTCTACAAAATCAGGAAGATTCTTTGGAAGTGCTTTTACTTTAACTTTTTTAAGTTTAGAAATCAGTTTACCTCCTTTGATAACACCTGGAGAAGTACCTGTAATTCTAACTGGAACATCCATTTTAACTTCTTTATCTTCTTTTAAAAGAAGAAAATCTGCGTGTAGGATCATATCATTAACAGGATGGAATTGAATATCCTGAAGAATGCATGAATATTTTTTCCCTTCAACTGTAAGATCTACTTTGTAAGCATTTGGAGTGTACACAAGGTCTCTGAAAAGAAACATTGGCGCATAGAAATGAACCTGATCTTCACCACCGTAAAGTACGCATGGTACGTTAGCATCAAGTCTAAGCTGCTTAGACTCTCTTTTACCGAGATTTGCTCTTTTAAACCCTATAATCTCTAATGAATTCATTGTTTTTTATAATTTAATTAAATAATAAATAGCGAACTGATAGAATCGTTATCCTGAAGCTTTCTGATTGCCTTTGCAAACAATTCTGCTACCGTCAGAACTCTGATCTTTGGTGATTCTTGTTTTAGCGGAAGTGTATCGGTAATAACCAACTCCGTTAACACTGAATTTTCTATATTATCCAGCGCCTTACCAGAAAGAACGCCGTGTGTACAAATTGCTCTTACACTTTTTGCACCTTTATCCATGATAATCTGCGAAGCTTTGCAAAGTGTACCTCCAGTATCAACAAGATCGTCCACCAGAACCACATTTGCACCTTCAACATCACCTATAAGTTGCATAGAAGCAATTTCGTTTGCTCTCTTTCTGTGCTTATCACAAAGAACAAGATCCACTTCCATGATTTTTGCAAACCCTCTTGCTCTTGCCACTCCTCCTACATCAGGAGAAGCGAATATTAAATTCTCGAGATTTAAAGACCTTAGATAAGGAATAAAGATCGCTGCGCCATCCAGGTGATCAACTGGAAAATCAAAGAATCCCTGTATCTGACCAGCATGCAAATCGCAGGTCATAAGGCGGTCAGCACCAGCGGCTGAAAGGAGATTTGCTACAAGTTTTGCAGCAATAGGCACCCTTGGCTTATCTTTTCTATCCTGACGGGCATAGCCAAAGTATGGAACTACCACAGTTACATATGCCGCTGAAGCTCTTCTGGCCGCGTCAATCATCAGCAGAAGCTCCATAAGATTATCTGCATTAGGGAATGTCGACTGAATCAGAAAAACATCATAACCTCTGACAGATTCATCAAATGAAACATAAATTTCACCATCACTGAATCTTTGTTGAGTTACAGCGCCAAGTTGCTTTCCGTAAAAGTTAGCGATTTTCTCTGCCAGGTATTTGGAGTTAGTTCCGGAGAAGAGCTTTATGTAAGACATATATGATTAATTCCCTTTTTCCTTTAAAAAATTAATCCCGGGTCTTTTACAAGCCGGGATTAATTTAATTTTTGGTGTTGTCCGACCAGGTCTCGAACCTGGACTCTTCTGAACCAAAATCAGACGTGTTGCCAATTACACCATCGGACAAGGCCCCCATTTGATGTTTGGGACTGCAAAGGTAGAAGATTTTCGATTCATCCCAAACATTCACAAAACTTTTTTTCATTTTTCTTCAGACTTTTTGTGAAGAAAATCCCCTTAACTCCCCTTACATTCTGATATTGAGAAAAATACTTTTTCATTCGGACTAAAAAAAAATTAAACTTTTTTCAGAAGAAATCATTAGATCTTTTTTCAAAGGTTAAAAATGCGCAAAAAAAAATTCTGCAAGTGAAAAATCGAAAGTCAAAAAGTAACTATTAAAAACGTATAAAGAAGAATACCTAAACTTTCCGGTCTGAGATTTCAACTTTAAACTTTATGCTTTTCCGCTTCTTAAGAGGGCACAAACAACTCGTTTTATTTCCCTTCTATTAAAAAGTCAAGAAGCAACTATATCATTATATAAAGATGAAAGCCCAGATTTTTCCAATCTGGGCTTTAAACATTCAATTTTAAAGTTTCCGCTTTTTAAGGAAGTAAAAGAACTTGTTTTTTCCCTGCTATAGTTATGTTTGAAATCTTATCACAATCGTTCTTACTGCCAAAATCAAAGGTCCTTGTCAATTTACCTTCAGGAGTAATGTCAACAATTCCCGTAACCGGATAGATCAAACCTTTATCAATAAATAAACAGGAAATATAATACAATAAAGGCTTTGTAATCAATGCGGTATAAGCTTCTCCATCTCTGCTGATTCCTGTGGCGGTTCCGGTTACTGAATATTCATCATCCGCCAAAATTGCTGTTGAACCAGAGCCCGCAATAAAAGTTCTTACTCTTTCAGAGTTCCATTGAGATACCTTTTGATTTTCAAATGTTATTTTACCATTTACAACCTTTATGGACCAGGCAGGAAGTGCATCGGTAATATTTGTAACAGTTTTTTCTCCTTCAATTTGATTACCGTTTACATAATAATTATCAAGAGAAAACTTTATAACTGAGCCTTTTTCATTGTATTTTCCACTATAATGAATTTTGATTTTTCCGCTTCTTACTCTGTTATTATAAGTGCAGCCCGAGCCGAAATCAATAATTAATGAATCATTGCCGACAAAAGAATAAGAAGGGCACCCATTTGATGTTTTGAGGCTATTTGCCTCAAAAGCGTCCTGTCCTATTTTGAATATATCATCAAATTCTTTTTGTGAGTAACTATAATCAGCTGCAGCTGAAACATCTTGATCTGTCACCTCATCTTCCTTTTTTCCGCAAGAGAACATTAATAAAACAGTGAAAATCACAATCAAAGAAGGCGTAAAAAATCTTTTTTTCATCTTATTGTAAAATGGTGTGAATTAATATTTATCAATAAGAATCTTTTACGCAGTGAAATACTCAAAGTTCTGTTAGGATTATATTAATCAGTATATCAACCAATTACCCTTTACTCCTCACCTTCTTTTCAATCATATCCCACATTTCAACTGGAATTTCATCAAGATAACTGAACTCTCCTGCACCTTTAATCCATTCACCTCCATCTATCGTTACTACTTCCCCATTTATAAAAGATGAAAAATCAGATACCAAAAATGCAGCAAGGTTAGCCAATTCCTGGTGTTCTCCCGTC
The DNA here is from genome assembly GCF_000775915.1 of Sporocytophaga myxococcoides. Lineage (NCBI taxonomy): Bacteria > Pseudomonadati > Bacteroidota > Cytophagia > Cytophagales > Cytophagaceae > Sporocytophaga > Sporocytophaga myxococcoides. The sequence goes on along the minus strand of NZ_BBLT01000008.1, from coordinate 120,120 downwards.
CTTCCCAATGGAATTCTTTTTACCATATCTATTTTTTTACTGACTTCTTCAGGAAACAACCTGCTCCAAGCGCCTTCCGTTGGAAAAGGTCCCGGAGCGATGGCGTTCATACGGATACCATATTTACCCCATTCTACAGCCAATGACCTTGTCAATGTAAGCACCCCTGATTTTGCTATTGCAGAAGGAACTACATAACCAGAGCCTGTCCAGGCATAAGTAGTTACTATATTTAAAACAGTTCCTTTAATCTTTTCTTTTATCCAGTATTTTCCTAATGTAAGTGTACAATTATAAGTTCCTTTAAGCACAATATCCACAACTATATCAAAGGCTTTACTTGAAAGCCTCTCTGTAGGACTGATAAAGTTTCCAGCTGCATTATTTACGAGGATATCAATGGTTCCAAATTTTTCCTTTGAAACAGCTACCATATTCTCAACCTCCAAAATATTTCTGATATCACATGCAACAGGAAGCACCTCTCCCCCTGTTTCATTTCTCAGCTCTTCAGCAGTCTTTTCCAGGACCTCCAATTTTCTGCTGGCTATTATCACTTTAGCACCTAATTCCAGAAAATATTTACTCATGGACCTCCCAAGCCCAGTTCCTCCTCCGGTAACCAGAATTACCTTACCTTTAAGTGAACCTTCTTTTAACATTGGTTGATTATACATATCAGATTGTTTTAGAGCTTTTAAATGATTAAGATGAAAGTTTAAAAATAAAATTTTGTTATTACATTTTCGGATTTTTTACTTATCTAATTTGTTTTTGTATTTTGACACGAACTACTATTAGCTTTTATTGAAATAAATCTGTAACTGCTAATTGAAGTATACCTGAATTAGCTTTACTTGGTTATTAATGATTCCATATAATAAACCTTTCATTATTGGAAAGGAACTAGAATATATACGTCAGGCTGTAGAAAGTGGAAAAATTTCCGGTGATGGGAAGTTTAGTAAACTTTGTCAGTCATTACTTGAAAAAAGGTTTGGCTATGGAAAAGTACTTCTGACAAGCTCCTGTACGGATGCTTTAGAAATGTGTGGCATTCTTCTTAACATCTCAGAAGATGATGAAGTGATTATGCCTTCCTTTACTTTTGTATCTACTGCAAATGCCTTTATATTGAGAGGTGCTAAAATTGTATTTGCAGATATAAGACCAGATACTCTTAATATTGATGAAAGTAAGATAGAAGCTCTGATTACCCCAAAAACAAAAGCTTTAGTGATAGTGCACTATGCTGGCGTTTCGTGTAATATGGAAAAAATATCAGCAATAACAGAAAAACACTCCATTGCACTTGTGGAAGATGCTGCTCTGGCTATTGACTCTTATTACAAGGGAAAAGCCCTGGGTTCTTTTGGGCAGCTTAGTACATTGTCTTTTCATGAAACAAAAAACATTATTGCGGGAGAAGGAGGCGCTTTGATCATAAACGATCCTCAGTATTTTGAACGCGCTGAAATTATCAGAGAAAAAGGAACCAACAGAGCGAAGCTATTTCGGGGAGAAATTAACAAATATGAATGGGTCGATATAGGATCTTCATATTTACCATCTGAAATTATTGCTGCTTTTCTTTATGCCCAGCTTGAAAATATGGACACTGTTATAAAGAAGAGGATATCTCTCTGGAATCTATACTTTCAGAAACTAAAACCTCTGCAGGAGTTATCAGTAATTACATTACCTATATTATCAGAAGGCTCTACAATGAACGGACAATTGTTTTACCTTTTATGTAACAATGAAAAAGACCGTAATAATTTGCTTGATTTTTTAAATCAACAAAAGATCAAAGCTGTTTTCCATTATCTGCCGCTGCATCTAAGTCCATTCTATATAAATAAACATGATGGAAGGTCTCTTCCTGTAACCGAATCTACAAGCGGCCGTTTAATCCGCTTACCTTTATTTTATGAGATGAAAGACGATGAACAAAATTATATAATTTCAAAGATTTTTGATTTCTTTAATATAAATCATTAAGCCCTGCGCATTTTGGCCAGGATAAAAATTTTACAAAATTTTTAAAACACCAGAATACCATATGAAAAAACAAATTATCGGGATCCTCATTTCATGCACAGCATTTTCATGTGTAACAAAGAAGAAATTTGATGATCTAAATGTAAGGAAGTCTGCTCTGGAAGCCGAGAAATCGGAATGTGATGAATTATTAAAAACTGCTCAGGCCCTGAATACAAAGTACTCAATAGACCTTGATAGTCTTTCAAAAGAACGAAGGAGGCTTATAGATGATACTACTCAGACCGGAATCGTTTTAAGAAAAACTCAACGCAATTATAAAAATCTGAATGATACTTACGAACAACTATTAAGGAACCATGACAGACTGCAGACTCAAAGCTCTTCTGATATAGACAGGATGAGTAAGGATCTGTCCAGAAGAGAAAAGGATCTTTTTGAAACCGAGAAAAAAGTAAATGAGCTTCAGGCGAACCTTCAGGAAAGAGAAGCTAAGGTAAAGGAGCTTGAAAGGGTAATGGCAGAAAAAGACAAAGCTGTAACAGACCTGAAAAACAAGGTAAGTAAAGCATTGCTATCATTTAAGGAGAGTGACTTATCTGTAAATGTGAAAAATGGTAAAGTTTATGTATCACTCAGCGAGCAGCTATTATTCAAATCCGGCAGCACTGATGTAGATAAAAAAGGTGTGGAAGCTTTGAAAAAATTGGCTGATGCACTGAAGGATCAAAATGACATAAATATTTTGGTTGAAGGTCATACCGATGATGTCCCAGTATCTAAAGGTACCGGAGGCATGAAAGACAATTGGGACCTGAGCGTATTAAGAGCCACTGAAATTGCCCGTATTCTGGGTACTTCAGGAATTAATCCAAGAAGAATTGTAGCTTCAGGAAGGTCAGAATATTCCCCGGTCGCTGAAGGCAAATCTGCTGAAGCAAGGCAAAAAAACAGGAGAACTGAAATCATTTTATCTCCAAAACTTGATGAATTGTTCCAAATTCTGGAGAATAACTGATTATATTTTATTCCTAAGACATAAAAGGCTCCGGACGCACCGGGGCCTTTTTTATTTTATCGCGACTAAATGCTAAACTTTATTTTATCCCATTTTTTTTCAAAAAAAACTATTTAGAAAAACTCTAATTAATTATTTGGAACAAGTCTAATTAAATAAGTATATTTGCAAGGTAAATAAATGGAAACAACACAAACATATTTAAAAGAGATTTTTGCAACTGATCAGGGAGCTGTTTATCAATGTGATAAAGAAGGGAATTTCCTCCTTGATTTTGCAGGACAAACTTCCGCTTTTAAATTTCCATGTTTCTTTGCACTTCGTAAGCGCATCAATCAGATTGATCTTGCAAAAATGATTTCAAATCCGGATACTTCATCTGATATTGAAATTATTTGTCCATGCGGGAGCAATCGAGTATTCGTCCTTAACACCATGGAAATCATCCAATTAAAAGATTTACTTAACGGAGCTAAGGTAATGATGGAATTGAACAGCATACTTTTTGAAAGACTTTACCGCGTAGCGGTTTGATTTTTTCTTCTCAATCTTTGTTTTTATAGAAAGAATAATTTACCTTGACAACCTGGGTAAACTATATTTTATTTGCCCTGTTTTGAAATTATACCCTCTGTAAAAGTAAAGAAGAGATTATGAGAGACATAGTAAGACAAAAAACATCACTTACTGAGGAAATTGAAATCATCCTCAATGAACAAATAAAATTAGAAGCAAAAGCTTCAGCATTATATCTTGCGATGGCCTCATGGTGCGATCAGCATGGTTTTTTATACAGCTCTGAATTTTTCTACAAACAATCGGGAGAAGAGAGAGAGCACATGCTTAAAATCTTCAAATATGTGAATGATGTGGGCGGAAAAGCTTTCTCACCTGAAGTAGCTGGTATCCCTCAGGATTTTGACTCTTTAAAATCTGTATTTGTAGGAGGATTGGAACAAGAAATTGCAAATACTCAGGCATTAAACAGAGTTGTTGATCTATGCTACAAAGTTAAAGATTATACGACTGCTCATTTTATGCAATGGTTTCTTAAAGAGCAAATAGAAGAAGAGTTCATTTTCAGAAGAGCCCTTGAACTGTTTGAAGTTATAGGAGAGGAAGGCGTTGGAACTTATATGATTGACAAAAAAATTCCGGATATTAAATACACGCACGAATAATCAAAAATTATTATCAGAAAAAAATAAGGAGTGACGCAAAATCACTCCTTATTTTTTTCTTCATGAATCTCCTCTAATAATCCGGCTGCCTTTTGCACATCCATAAAAAAATGCCAGGAATTTTCAGGCTGTACACATACCACTGGACCTAACTTACATCTGTCGGTACACCCCGTCTTTATCACAGCTAAGTTTCTCAGTTTATTCTCTTTTATCAATCCTTTAAGACTTTTCTGGATCAGCTTCCCTCCCTTTTTTTTGCATTTGCTGCCAGTACATACATAAAATATTTTTTCCGGTTTCTTGGGCTCTTTACTCATACTTAAATTTACTGCGTTACGCTTTATGTATCAACAATAAATTATAAATAAAGATTTTAAACCAATTCTCATTTCCTTCTTAACCGGAGTATAATAAATATTCTACCCCACCACGAGTCCTATTATGGTATTTATTATTTTCACTAACTTTCAGAATGATTTATATAATTATGGGTGTTTCCGGATGCGGAAAAACGACGATTGGACAGTTACTTTCATCCCATTTAAACTTGCCTTTTTTTGATGGAGATAATTTTCACCCGGAGATCAACATCAAAAAAATGTCCAGCGGAATTCCGCTTACTGATGAGGATCGATTACCATGGTTAACTAGTCTCTCTGAAAACTTAACAAAATGGGAACTGACCGGTGGTGCCGTTTTAGCCTGTTCTGCTTTAAAAGAGTATTACAGACAAATATTATTATCCTCGCAAATACCTGTGACATGGGTATTTCTAGATGGTAATATGGATATAATTAAGCAACGATTAGATAGCAGAGAAGGACATTATATGCCATCCACCTTATTAAGTTCTCAATTTGGCCTGCTGGAAAGGCCGCAATATGGTATCCACGTGAATATATCCTCCACTCCAGAATTGATCGTTCAGGAAATTTTAAAGAAATTGAAAGCATGAATTCATTATCACAAATTGGAGTTATCGGACTTGGCGTTATGGGCAAAAGCCTTGCTCTTAACCTGGCAGAAAAAGGTATAACCGTATCTGTATTCAATAGACATTTGCCAGGTTCGGAAGAGAACATTGCCGTTAATTTCGTGACAGAACAAAGCACCAAAGGCACTATGTGTGGTTATGATGACCTTAAGGCCTTTGTTAATTCACTTGAAAATCCCAAAAAAATCTTACTAATGATTCAAGCAGGTTCTGCTGTTGATCAACAGTTAACTCAACTGGTACCTTTGCTTGATAAAGATGATATCATAATTGACGGAGGAAATTCATTTTATAAAGACACTAACAAAAGAACCAAACAGCTTAATGAAGCTGGCATTTACTTCATAGGGGCCGGCATTTCCGGTGGAGAAGAAGGCGCTCGCAAAGGACCTTCAATAATGCCAGGTGGAAATAAAGATGCCTATGAGAAAATCAGTCATTACCTTGAACTCATAGCAGCTAAGGACAAACAAGGAACACCTTGCATATCGTATATAGGTAATGAAGGGGCAGGCCATTTTGTCAAGATGGTTCATAATGGAATTGAATATGCAGAAATGCAGATTCTGACTGAGGTTTATTTTCTACTTCGCTATTACTCACATTATCCTCCTGAAAAAATTGCAGATCTATTTACTCAATGGCAACAGGAAGGATTGAATAGTTACCTTCTCGAAATAACAATTACTATATTAAGAAAAAAAGAAGATGGCGTATTGCTTCTGGATAAAATACTTGATAAAGCTGCACAAAAAGGAACAGGAGGCTGGTCAACTACAGCAGCCATGGATCTTGGTGTTCCTTTTTCAACAGTTTCAGAAGCTGTAATGGCAAGAGCACTTTCTTCAATTAAATCCTATAGGCAACAAGTCAGCGCAACTTATAATAACCATTCTGAAACTAACTCGATTTCGAGAGATCCACACTCTGATAAAATAAAAAATGCATATAAAGCCGCAAGAATAATAAATCACGAGACTGGATTCCATTTGTTAAAAGAGGCTTCTGCTCAATACCAATGGGATCTTAATCTTTCCGAAATTGCACGCTTATGGACCAATGGATGTATCATCCGGTCAGAATTAATGGAACAGATAGCAAATATCTTTTTGTCAGAAAATTCAATTATTCTTGCACCTTCTTTTATAAAAGAAATAAAAGATGCACAAAATGATTTTACATATATAGTATCACAAGGGCTGACTAATAATATAGCACTGCCTGTATTATCTTCTGCTCTCAATTATTATTTAGGGCTGAAAACGTTAAATTCTGGCGCTAACTTAATTCAGGCCCAAAGAGATTATTTTGGAGCACACACTTACCAAAGAATTGACAACCATGACAAATATTTTCATACCCAGTGGAATAATTAAAGAAAATAATCAATATTTGAAGAAAACATACATATCTATATTTCGTAAATAAATTTCATGCAAGAAAACCTTTGCTTTTCACTTTTCAAAAAGAATACTTTTAAGTTACTTAGATATTTGATTTATAAATAATTTAAACAATTAAAAACGTGCTATTATCCATCAAAAGACTTAAGATATTAAGTCTGGCTTTTTTATCTTATGGGGCAGCTTTAAACTCAGGTTACTCCCAAACTGAAAAAGATTTCACCCCACTGGCATATTCATCTGAATATCCAGAAAGTTTTTCTGAAAATTATCGAGAAAAAATCCAAACCCTTGTTTCAAACGAAAAAACGCTGAGTAAAAAGAGAGCGTATAAGTTTTACCTGAACTTATATCAATCTAAAGCTCAATACTTTTCATCCGGTCAGATCTATTTTGAAAACAAATTACATAAATATGTAAATTCGGTTGCGGAAAAACTTTTTGCAAAAAACCCTTCCATTTTAAGTAAAATAAAAATTTACGTTTCAAGAAATACCAGCGCCAATGCCTATGCAATGCCCGATGGCACAATATTGATACATGTAGGTTTATTGGCAAGAGTAGAAAATGAAGCGCAACTCGCAGCCATTATAGCGCATGAAACAGCACATGTGGAACTGCAGCATGCCATAAAAAATCTTTCTAAAATGGAAAGCATCAAATCTCAGGAGACAAACTTCGAGAATGACGAAAGGGACAATTTCAGAAGTTTAAAATATTCCAGGGAAGATGAATTTGAGGCAGATTCAAAAGCTATCCAGTACATGATGAATTCTGAATATGACCCTTCAGAATTGCCGAAAATTCTGGAAATAATTGAAAATGAAAATTACTTTAAAATCGACAAACTTCAGGAAAATCTAAACAAATATCTTTTTTCAGATCTGTTAACAGCCGATACATTATGGTTTAAAGAGGACAATTCAGAATCTTCAGAAAAATCCAAGAGCCTTTTTGGTGCCGAAAATGACGACCTATATAGTACACACCCTGATATGAATAAAAGGGTGTCTGCAGCAAAAGAAATCCTTAACCTAATTGAATTCAAAGGAACGGATAAAGTAATAAACCTGATGGGAAATCAGAGTAAAGAAATCAAAAACATTGCTTTATTTGAATGCATAGAAGGTATGGAGAAAGATGCTGAATACAATACAGGATTATACCTTACACTTTATGCTCTCGAGAAAAATCCAGACAATCTTTATCTGAAAACCTCAATAGTTAAAAACCTATACTGGTTAAGTTTTTACAAAGAAATTAATTGTTTAGATAAAGTAATTTCAAATTCAGGAAGAGCATGTAAAGAAAACTTTGACCTATTTAACATTTTTTTAACCAAAATACCCCACAATGAGCTTAAAAAACTAATGTTTAATTATACAAAGAAAAACCTGGAATCCTGTCAAACTAAAGATGACTTCTTCTTCTATTATGGTTTAGGATCCGAAATGTATTTAGGAAAAGATCCAAGCAAATTAATTTTTAACCAATATCTTTTAAAGTTTCCTTCCGGAAAATTCATTACCACTGCAAAGGCTAAAATTCAATGAAAAAACATATTTATATAGGAATTCTTTTACTGCTATCCCTTTCTGCATGCCAGAAAGGATTTGTAGTAATTGAGAAAAGCGAAACATTCCCTAGGGAAAAAGAAAAGTTAAGAGAAAAAGGTATCTTTTATCTTGAGCCTAATGTTACCAGTTTTTATATAAGAGAGGAAGTTGAGAACCAATTTCTCACTGCAGAAAAACAGAAAAAAAATGTAAGCAAGGAGATGTTCGCAGCAGGAAAACATGCGGGGCTGAAAGTTGTTGTCCTGGATGAACAAACTGTCAAAAACAGTTATAAAAATCATGCAGAAGAATTGCTTCAGTTAAGAAAAGCTATTAACAATGTTACATCTTTGCAGGAAAACCCTTTAAACAAAGGACGCCGGACTAAGGACAGCTATATTCAACAAAAAGTCTTTATTGGCGCTCCCAGATTTCCTGCAGACTTCGCTCATTTGTCAGGGGACTTATCGCCATATTTTGGTATTGCAGGTATTTTTGCAGTAAATGCAGATCCCAAAAATTCCAGAACAAGGGCATTTATACGTAATCATCAGTCTCTTCAATATGGGAAATACTACTACTTCTATCATATAGTAGTTAACATAGAAACTTCTGAAGTCATATACAGAGAGGTTAAACAGGTGCCATATAAATTCACTCAAAAATATCTTGGCCCTATTATTTTTGACAGCTACGCTTTATTAAAGAAAAATCTAAAATGAAAAAAATAATATACATCACCTTATTAATTCTTTTGGCCGCTCCTGCTTTTAGTCAGAATACAGGATTCGGGGGCAAAAGAGTACTGATCAAAACAGATCTTTTAAACGGAGTTCGATCTCCTCTATTCTCTGCTTCGGCGGAATTATTGATTACACGAAGATTTACCTTAACCGGCGGGTATAGAATTACATCAGGCAAGTATAATCAGATATATTTTTATGATGAATATCATTCTCAAGATTACTATTATTATAGTGATTATTCACAAAATAAACTTAAAGATAAGGCTGACATCGATTCTAGAGTCTGGTCCATTGAAGCAAGGTTATACAAAGGAGGTGTTATTCCTGCACCTAAAGGATTTTTCTATTATGGAACATACACCAATGGGAATGTAGATGTGAAAGGAAACTATTATGAAAGCTTAACCTCCAAAATTAATACTTCAAGTTCTTCTAATAAAGATAATAATTTATATTACACTTATGAAGCAAAGAATATCAAAACCTGGGGTCTTGAAGGAGGACTGGGCTACCAGAGCTTTATAAACAAATATGTCACATTGGGTTTTAAACTTGGGCTAAACTACACATCCTTTAACTACGACAACAACTGGGATCCGAAAGTATTATCAGGAGTTGCCAAAACTTATGGTCCAAACTTGCTGAGATTAGCTCCTCTGGACCTTGACGATACTGACCATCCCGTAGCAAGCCTGCTTAGATCCTCCGGAGATTCTGTTTACAAGGGTAGTGTAGGTTTAAATTTTTACTTACAGTTAGGCATTTTATTATTTTAATTTAAGTTCTTTAAAATACAAAGGAAGATAAAGATTTTATCAATCTTTATCTTCCTTTAAATACAGCCTTCCAAATCATTTTTCATTGCTATTCACTCCTCTACTTCACTTAATAATCCCTTAATATTATTAATAGCAAGAAAATTATGATTACCTCAATCCCCGCTGCAGCCTAGTTTCACTTCATTTTACCTTCTCCTGATATGATTGAACTAATATGATAAATCATGTACTGGTTTTTATTCTATTACCAATTTTATTTCCTTTACATGTAGACTAATGCAAATAAACCTATAAATAAAAAGGGAGACTGTTTATCTGACAGTCTCCCTTTTTCCCTTTAATACAATTTATATTTAATACATAACAGAAAATGTACCACTGGAAATTTTATTATATCCGGTATAATACATACTGTATTCGGTTTCAAAATAAAACGTTCCGGAAATCATTCTTTTAGTTTTGTCATGTGTCGATATATTTACTGAACCATAATTAGAATAAACGTTATATTTCACTCCATTCTTACGGATATAATAAGCGGTGTTATTGTAGCTACTTGAAGCCCCTAAAATATTATAACCTGGACTTATAGTTTTAAGTACCTTTAACTCTATACCTGAATTATCAGATTTGCTTGCTTTTATATTGATAAAACTAGCATCAGCAGTTACCACTATACTTGTTGGAGACCAGCTTACGCCAGTTCCAGACCCTTCGGCCACAGTTGCAGTTAAAGTATTAGTAAATACAGAAACAGTGTATGGTAATTTATTGAACGAGCCATAAACATCTTCATAATAACTTCCATCGTTTGCTCTAAACGAATATGTACCTGATATAGTCTTATTAACCTGATCAACTTCAGTAATTGTTATTTTCCCTGAACTATTGTATTGATTGGTGGTGTATACATAACCACCAATTACATATTCTGCTAAACTTGAATAAGATGAACCAAGTGTATATCCACCTTTGGTTTGAGCATTTGTTTTTAGTGTTATATATATATTATTTTTTGTGGTTGTATTCGTAATAGTTATTCCACCATTTTCAAATACTGCTTTTCCTGAAAATTCAACAGAAATATCGTTTTCCTTATTTTCAATTCTAATTTTCCCATCGGCTGCAATAGGCACTCCATTGGAAATAATTTTAACTGGCATAGGATTTTCTTTCTTGGCACAGCTAATGAATACTAATAAAAAAAAGAAACTATAAACTAAAAATGAAATAACCTTATGTGACATATAACTTTTATTAATTGATTTTAAGCATTCGTTAATTTAAAACATACTTTAAAGATACTAAAAATACAAACACAAGAATATTCCATATCAAACTATATCTTGCTTCCCAAGGTTTCAATTATTTTTCCACACTTTATATCTCGCAATTGTTTGACTTCCTGCATTTTACTAAATTGCATTTACTATATTCTAGAATTAGTACCTCCAGATTAATTATCAGCTTAATCTAAATTATCCCAAAATTGAAAAAATCTGTATTAATATATTTAACAATTATCTGTCTGACAATTTTATCCAATGAAGGATTTGGTCAGATACAGGTAAATTTTAATACTTTTACACCAGGGGACTCCTGCAAAAGCAGAACGGTACAGTTCGACGCATCAACTTCAACCGGGCCTATTTCTTCTTATCAATGGGAATTTAAAAATAAAACTACCGGTGCTAGTCTGGGTGTTGGAACAGGGAAAAATATTACTAAAAATTTTTTAACGCCCGGTTTATATGAAGCTATACTTACTGTTTCAGACGGAAGTTTTACTTTAACTAAGGCAGTAGACATAAAAGTATATCACCAGCCTCAAGTAGACTTTACTTCTGATGTTCAGGAAGGATGTCTTCCTCAGAAAATTAATTTCATTGACAAAAGCAGCGCTGGAGATGGTATTATTACTAAATGGGAATGGAATTATAATGATGGGAAAAAAGACATATTCACTACTGCCACAAATCCCTCTCATGACTATATTGCTGGGGGCAGTTACACACCTACATTAATCTTAACAAATAGTTTTGGCTGCACCAATTCATTACCCAAAGACAAGTTCATTACGATTTATGATAAAATAACTCCTGCCTTCCTCTCTACCAACAACTATAGTTGTACCGCACCTCACACCGCTACCTTTGAAAACTTATCTCCCATAGATGGAAGGTTCAATTACACATGGGATTTCGGAGATGGAACTAAATTAGAATCCAATGATCCTTTTATAAACCATGAATACATAAAGCCCGGAATATATAGTATCAAACTCACTGCCCAAAATACTCCGGGCAACTGCAGTACATTTGTACAAAGCAGTGGAGTAAAAAATGTATTTATAGGAAAGCCAGCTGCTGACTTTGATATTGCTTCTAAATTCTGCCTTGGAACATCCACATATATTTACCCGAAAGCTGATACAACAGGAATAAGTAATGAAGGTAAATGGTTCTTTGAAGACGACAATTCAGTTTATAACAGCAAAACAGGCTACCACACCTTTAACAAAGAAGGTAAATGGAAAGTCAAATATGTTACATTCAATACCTATTCCGGATGCTATAGTGATACTGCAACAAAAGAAGTGGAAGTACTTCCTATTCCCACGGCAGATCTCATACCTGATATCCCAAACGGTTGTCAGATACCTCACCTTGTTACTTTTAGAAACCTCAGCAAAAATGGAAACACCTACGAGTGGAACTTCGGAGACGGCACTCTCCCCCTTGTAACCACTGATCTTTCTCCTGTTACCAAAAATTACAATGCATTCTCAACCTATACAGTGCGTTTAAAAGTAACTAATGATGCTGGATGTAGCACCACTAAAAATTACAATTACATAAGAATACAAAAACCATCTGTAGATATTACAGTAAATCCCACTGAAGGTTGCATGCCTCTTACTGTCAACATCAAGGCCAAACCTACATCTAATGATCCTGGTTTAAAATATGTTTACGATTTTGGAAATGGCCAAACCGATACGGCTTCTGTTGATCAGCATTCAGGTACTTATCCTGTTCAGGGATCATTTACTGTGAAAGTCAGAATTATTACGAATCAGGGTTGTATTGCAGAATCAACAGGAAAAACTGTAACTGTTAATGAATTTTGTGATGATGATGGTGGAGGTGGAGGAGGCGGTGGAGGCGGTGGTCCTATTTCAGTTGATAGAAGTTCTGACTGCAATCAGAAGTATACCTTTACCTTTAATGATACAACTTCCACTGCAACGGTCATCTCCTGGGATTTTGACGGGACTTTTATTAACAATTCCTCCAACCCCATTACTTATACATTTCCTGACTATACTGGAAATAAAAAATTCATGGTAACGGCAAAACTTCAGGATCACGGTACCGGAAGCATTATTGAGCATAAAAAGAGAGTAACAGTAGTTGATGAAAAAGCTAATTTCATTCCAGATGTATTGAATATCTGTAAAGGACTAACTGTCAAATTCAATACGACAGAAATTGATTCAAGCAATATCAGCAAATACACTTGGGATTTCAGAGACAGCACTGCCAGAAAAATCATAAACAATACCCTCAACTATAAAAATTATGGCACTTATCTCAACGGCAATATAAGCTATGTTTATAAAGATACTGGTATTTTTTATCCCAAGCTGATTATAGAAGATAAATTCGGATGCAAAGATTCTATCCAATATCCTCTGCCAATTGTTGTTAAGGGCCCTAAAGCCTATTTTACAATTGATACTGCAAGTTTCTGCAAGGGCAAATTTTCAGTGGCATTTTCTGACAGCTCAAAAGCCAATGGCCTAACCCCTATTAACCAGTGGAAATGGGATTTTGGAGATGGAACCTCATTGACATCTTCAGAAGACACTTTAGTAAACCACCAATACAATAACACAAGCTACTATAGGAACTATAAAACAAGCCTCACCATCACTGACTCCTTAGGATGTACAGATAAATACGAGCGCAATGTTACATCTTTCGTACCCAGAGCGAGTTTTTATACTAACGATACATTACGTTGCGGAAAGTTCAATATATCATTTACTAATAACTCTTCAGCATATGTATCCAATTACAATCAATACACCTGGAAATACGGTAACGGTAAGATTTCGACAGGTTATAGCGGAAATACAGTTTTTTCTGATACCGGAAAATTCACAATAACGCTGATCGTAAAAGATGATGGTGGTTGTGTAGATTCTATCACCAAAAGCAATTATGTAAAACTGGTTAAACCCGTTGCGGACTTTGCAGTAGGAAGTGATACAGCGAAATGCATTGGTACTTTCTCTCTTCCGTTTACAAGTACTTCTACATATGGTAAAACCTATCAATGGGATTTCGGAGATGGTGAAGTTTCTTCAACCGATAAAATTGAAGTAAGCCATTTTTATAAAAATGCAGATATATACACTGTTCAACTAATCGTAACCGGTCTAGACGGATGTAAGGATACGACAAGTAAGCAGATTAAGATCAAAGGACCTAACGGAACTTTAAAAATAGACGATTACTATATCTGCAAAGGAGAACCTTATACTTCAAACATTACAGGTAAAAATATTAAGGATTACTTCTGGGATTTCGGAGACCTCTCACCTACTTCCGAATTATCAAAAAAAGATTCTGTAACCCACTTTTATGAATTGCCTGGCAAATATCTTCCTAATGTTATTCTTCTTAGTCCTGAAGGATGCCAGATAACCCTTTCAGCAGAAGACTCTGTTTATGTAGATGAAATCAATGCAGGTCCGGATGCAAACATTGAATGCGGAGACACTCACACAACGTTATTCGGAAGTTCTGCCCTGAATATATCTGGCAATTACTATTGGGAAGGACCTGCCGGAGCTAATTATATCCCTGATAATACAAGTCTGAACACTCAGACTAATGTTACGGGAAAATATATCCTCAGACTAAAAAATAATCTTTGTGCTATTACAGACACCGCAGAAGTAACAACTTCGGGAATTGTTCCTACTGCATTTGCAGGAAGTGATAAGAAACTGGACTGCATTAACGGTACTGCAACTCTGGATGGAACTACCACTACTGCTGATACCAGGTATAGATGGACTGGTCCATCAGAGGCTTTATTTTCACCTCATGACTCTATTGGAGTGCCTTCAGTTAATAGAGAGGGGCAATATATTTTAACTGTAACTCAAAAGTATTGTACAAAGACTGACACAGTAATTATAAGCAAATGCTCTCTTACACCTACTGATACGACAATAAAAATATGCGCCAATATTCAAGGAACACCCAACCAGTATAATTCCTTTAACCTTAATGACCTTGACAATAAAGTCATAGGCTCTGTCAGCTCATCTGTCACCTGGTTTGAAGATAGTCTTTTTGTAAAACAGACTGGAGCGTCTCAATCAAGTATTCTTATCAATGACAGTAGTTTTTATGCCAAAATTACAAGTATCGACGGAACTGAGATTGGAAGAGCAAGAGTAAAACTGGAAGTCTATCCTTTTGTACAAGTTGATTTTGATAACATTCCCTTTACATGTGAAAGCTCAGATACAATTGAAATTACAGGCACTACCCCCTTGGGTGGCATCTTTACCGGAGCAAACATATTACCTGAAGGAAAATTCATACCTCCATCTGAAGAAGGAGATTATTTGGTTCAATACAAATATACCAGTGTCTATGGATGCTCTGATTCTCTCTCTAAAACAGCTACTGTAATAGAAGTTCCTTTACCTCCATTAGTTACGGACACTATTGAATATTGTCAGACAATTGAAATATTGCCTCTGATAGAAGCTACACCCAAGGTTGGCAATACCTTAAGCTGGTATCAGGATAACAGCTCACAAAATTCTATCTCACAACCTGTGGCAGATAGAAAGGCTTCATTGGTTATTTATTATGTAAGTCAGCAAAACTTCCTTTGTGAAAGTGAAAGAGCAAAAATTACTGTTATTACTGATACAACACCTGTAGTACAGCCTGTTTCGCTGCTTGACCCAATTTGTCAGGGATTCACAAGAACCCTCTCCACAACAGGCCTTTTGGGCAGTAATTACTACTGGGAACTTTCGGGCGGAAATGATTTAGAATTCACACCTTCTGCCTACGATACATTATTTATGACTGCAGGGACAGAAAATATATCCGGAAAGATTCAGGAAATTTCAGACAAAGGATGCAAAAGTGACACTGGATATTTCAACATTCAGGTTGACTTATTGCCCACTACCTCTGCAGTTGGAGGATTACAGGAAGACACTTTATCATATTGCATAGTTCAGGTCAATAAAACACTTAATGGAAATACTCCAACAATCGGAACAGGAAAGTGGAATATTAATAAAAATACGGACGATGCAGTTATAGACCAATCTTTGCCTGAATCTTTGATTACAGATTTTGAAGACATAAAGGATACTATTATTGCGACATGGGAAATTACCAATGGAGTTTGTCCGGTGAGTCAGGCTACAGTCATAGTATTGCCTGTGCAGGCATATTACCCTGAAGTAACCTTAGATCAGATGCCTCCCGTATGTGAAGGAACTACAGTTACTTTTAAGGCAAATGCCGGACAAGCTTCGGGAGATCAACCCAAATACAGTTTCTATGATGAGAACAATCAGTTATTAAGCGGCAACGATTCCATAAATACATTTACAACAAATATAGTATCAGACATTAAAGTCTATGCTAAGATTAAATCAGATTATCATTGTCTATATTCAGAAACAGACACTTCCAATCTTGTATATCAGAAAGCATATGTCCATCCTATAGCCCAGATAGCCAAAAATTATGACTCTATATGTATCAATAGAGCTCCTGTCATCCTTAATTATAAAAAGAACACTACAAAGGACACCACCTACTATGAATGGCATTCGACTAACACAATAGAAGACCTTTCGGGATCTTCAGTATACATAAACTCACCTGATGCATCAGGCACTTATCGTTTAAAGGTTTATAATCCTTACTGCCCTCCTGCTTTTGATTCCGTATCAATTAAAATATATGAACAACCTGAGATCTCTTTTGCTGAAACATTTTTAAATATTGATTACCATCCGGAAAAAATGGTTCAACTTCCTCTTTCAATCAATCCACTTAAATACGATACCATCAATCATGTTACCTGGACCCCGATTGAATTTCTGGGATTTTATGACCATGGGTCTTTCTCACCTTTAACCTATAATACTTTTGTTAAAAAACCATACTACATTGCCCAAGACCAGGAAATGGTTAACACCTATGAAGTCACTGTTTACAATGGTCCTAAAGGAAAAGGTTGCGAAGCTACAGCAGAAGTCAGCATTAATAACTACATCCCTGTAAACATCCCCAATATTTTTTCTCCTAATGGAGACGGGCTTAATGACTATTGGATACTGAGAGGATTAGCAAAATACCCTAAAACCAAAGTAAAAGTATTTAACAGGTGGGGTAATATCTTATTTGAAAATCATGAGGGATATAAACAACCATGGGATGGCACTTCCGCTGGAGCTAAGGTTCCTTTCGGCACTTATTACTATGTTGTAGAATTTCTTGGAAGTGAAGACCAAAGCGACTACTCAGCAAGCGGATGGGTAGTAGTAATGGAATAAAATCTAAAAACATTTGTACTTGAATATTAAAGCTAAATACCAGTTTATTTTATTATTGATCTTAACTATACCTGCTATATGTTCTGGTCAGCAAAGAATACATTTTACCCAGTACATGGTAAATCAGTATGTATTAAATCCTGCAGTCGGAGGTGTAAGCGGAGACCTTGAAATGGCTGTGGGATACAGAAAACAATGGGTTAACTTTAATGGTGGACCACAAAGTTATTATTTTAGCGGCCATCTTCCTATAAAACTCCGGAAGAAACCTACTTCTAAAACCAAAGCTTTTCCTTTTCATTCTGTAGGAATTTTTATATACAAAGACGTCACAGGACCTATCAGCAAGACTTCAGCACTGGCCTCCTATAGTTATAATATTCCTGTATTTAAAGATTTCAGACTTGCATTAGGACTTTTTATGGGAGCCTTGCAAATCAATCTTGACCAAAGTAAGCTTAAGTTTGATCAGGATGGTGAAGTACTTAGATTTAATAACAAGACTATGCCAGATGCCAGTTCTGGTCTGTGGTTTTACAATCCAAGATTTTTTATAGGTGCATCAGTGAATCAACTGTTTATGAACAGAATGAATTTTTACAATGACTTTGGGTATATGGTTTATCATTATTATTTGACTTCAGGCTATAAAATTCCACTGGGTTATGAAATTGACAGGAATTCAAACTATAACTTTTATCTGATACCATCATTCATGCTAAAGTATGGGGGAACTGGAACTCCTCCTTCTTTAGATCTTAATCTAAAAATAAGATACAGAGATTTATTCTGGACAGGTGGTTCTTACCGGGTGAGAGATTCATTTTCTTTCCTTGCAGGACTACTGTTTCATTCGAAAAAAAATGGTGTATTCGAAGTTGGGTACTCTTATGATTATACCATAAGCAAAATAAATCATTACACATCTGGGAGTCATGAGATTATACTGAAATACAATTATAAATTAAAACGTCAGATCCCATGCCCTGACAATTTCTGGTAATTAACATTTCAATTGACACAAATTAAACACACAATAAACAAACCATGAAAAAAGCATGTACTCTTATTTTGTTTACCTTGCTGGTTCAGCTTTGCTATGCACAAGGCGACAGCCCAAGGGTCCGACAATATAATATCGGACAGGCATTTACATCTATTACGCTTGATCCGATTGGCAATGTCTGGGCGGGGACCAAAAATGCAGGTCTCTGGAAACTGAACCGGGACTCGATAGGTGAAACACCAAGGCCATTAAGCCTATACACTTCTCAGGGATTAACCAGCTATACCATTCAGACCATTACAGCCAATAACCAAGGTGGTCAGGTAAGAGTCTGGGCAGGAATAAAAGGATCCGGGACCACATCTGTAGGAGGTGGTATCTATGTATACAATGATGGAAATACCACACCTAAAATCCTCAGAAATGAGAGAAACCAGTATATCTCCAAAAAGATGAATCTTATTCCTGTCAAATTTGATGGAACTCCAAGCAGAAACCCAATTGCATTAGCAACTGACCCAGACGGAGGAATCTGGGCAGCACATGGATATCATGATTTGACAGTAACGAGCACGGGTGTCACAATTTATGACCCTATAACTCATTACCCATATTACCAGGACAAACCAGGATATTATTTAACACCTGGTGGCTTAGGGTACAAAGCACCAAATTCAAATGTTTTTGATAATCTTTCAATGCAGCACATGCCCTATCCTGCTTATACAGTCAATACACCATTAGATAAGACTGCAGGAACACGCCAATGTGTATCTGTCGGATGCGGAAACAGAGAAACCTGGATGGGATTCGGAACTTATGAAATAGATGTTGAAGAGTCAGGAGGAGGAACAAGACATTCAGGAATTGCAAAATTCAGCTCTATCGGCACTCTGCTGGGGTATATAGATGCTTCCAATACACCTCAACTACCATTCACAAATTCATTTGCAAGCCCAAGGGCAATTGCCATTCATTGGCAAAAAACAGGAGATCCGTGGATTGGCTTCAATCAAAACAAAGGATTTGCTGTTTACAAAAACTACATTTATACAACTGCAGAATGGGTATACGTTGACAAGCTATTGTACTATGATACGGTTAGTGGCACAGACCTTCCTTCCAGATTATTACCTAATGGAATCAGAATCAATGCAGATGCTCCTCATGCGATTTCAAGTGCAGGACAAAGAGTATTCATAGGTACTCAGGATGGCTTGCTTGTATATAAAGGAGAGGGTGATTTAAAACAAGACTCTTCCTATATTCTGATTACAACTATAAATGGTTTATCTTCCAACAATATCAAAGGTGTGGCGGCTTCATCCAGATACATATATGCAGCCACAGACAATGGAATCAATGAAATATTTCTTCCTTCGGATATGATCGTCTTCCATGTGACGGACAAGGATATTCCTAATGAAGAAGGCAATTATGAAACAATTGCAACATTAGCCAGCAGAAATAACCTAAACATCAGGTTCAATGAAAATGACTTACCTATGATAGCTGCCGATGGTACAACCTCAACAGTTTTCAGATACTACACTAATGACTTTGAAGGATTCTATTCGGGAAAATATCAGTTTGGATTCGGAGGAGACTATGAAAACAGAGACACCAACAGATATGGAAGCTTCCATTTAAAGGCGAAACACATATATTCAGAAGATAATCCCAGTTATGTAGACTTAATTTACAGGCATCCAACCTACATAGACGCATTTGATCCTGAAAAAAGTGGCCAGGACCTTTTATTTACAATAAGTAAAAGAGGGGTTATAGGTAGCTTCGACTTCAGACATAACATGAGAATTGTATTCCCTCCCGTTCTGATGGTTCATGGAATCTGGAGCAGTATCCACTCATTTAAAGTAATGGAAAACAAGCTGATTGAGTCTAAACAATATAAACCGTTTCAGCTTTTGAGAATTTTCCATGAAAATCCGATACATCCGGAGCCTCGTTTCTGGGCGCCAGAACAAACTGGCAAAATCCCTGAAGGTATCATTAAATTACTCTCCAAATGCAGCGCTAATGGTCTTTCGGCCGGAAGAGTTGACGTTCTGGGACATAGCAGAGGCGGCATTATGACACGATTATATATCCAAAGTCAAGGTGTTCCCTACAGAGACAATGTAAACAAACTGATTACTTTTAACACCCCTCATGCAGGATCACAACAAGCAAACTGGGTATGCGATCCAAGAGTAATACCTGTTTACATCAAGCCATCTCAATTTAGTCCCGATATTATAGAGATTCCCTTTGAACTGAATTCAATTGCAAAAAAAATGGGTTTAGAAGGTCTTGAGTACACTGATGAAAATGGAAATGTTACCGTCTTTAATGATGATGCCAATGGCGCATGGCAACTTCGGGTTAACGATCCTTTATTTTCAGACGTTCTAAATGGAGAAACCAGATTAAATGATACTATATTCAAACATGCCATACAAACCATCCATCGTTTCGAATGGTCTTTAGTTAACATCAATGACAAAGGATTATCTTCCAACAAAAGGTTGAATGCGATTAGACTTGCACTTCTTACAAGGAATCCTGCATTTTACCTTACAGCAACAACAGGCATTGGTCTCACAATTGACTCTTTCCTTAAACACCTCTTTGATGGAGAATACAATGATGTGATTGTACCTGTCAGCAGTCAAAGAGGTGGTTTAAACCGATCATATTACACAGATATGGCTGAACTTCACCCTGGCAGAAGCATCGCGCATAGTAATAGTGCAGGTGCAAGCGTTGTTGAAGATGACTATGTCATTGAAAAAACACTAACTCTTTTAAAAGAGCCTTCAGCATATCGTTACCAGACCTCAGGAGAAACGGCTCTTTTATCAAAAGATGGATTTTATAAGGATGGCTTTACC
Source organism: Sporocytophaga myxococcoides (assembly GCF_000775915.1). Taxonomy (NCBI): domain Bacteria; kingdom Pseudomonadati; phylum Bacteroidota; class Cytophagia; order Cytophagales; family Cytophagaceae; genus Sporocytophaga; species Sporocytophaga myxococcoides. The sequence goes on along the minus strand of NZ_BBLT01000008.1, from coordinate 98,927 downwards.
CCTCTAAAATATACGTTTCTACCTAATATACCAGGTGATAATGGGACCGGGAACAGCGGTGGAGGAAGAAGATTATCGGCAAGAAAGGTTTCAGAAGGCAATAGACCTGAAGATTCTTATATTAATATAGATTCTATTCAAGGCAATCCGGTCCGACAAATGGGAGACACCGTCACCTATTCTGTGAGCTATGGAAAGAATATTAAACACATTTTAATGTATTATGAAGGTGCCAATTCAAAATCAACCTACAGTGAATATAAAATAGCTGACAGTATTAATTACAGAACAACATTTACTTTTCCAGTACCTAAAGAAGAGTTGAGTAAATTTCTTATCACTGCATATGGATTCACTAACGAGACTTTAATATCGGTTGACACTAGCATTTTATCATTAAATAAACCTATAGGGCTTAAAGCAGATAGTATAAGCATCATTGGACCTGATAAATTTATTAATCTGGAAAATGGCATTGAGGAAAGATATTCTGTTATTGCTCATTTTAATGATGGTATATCAAGAGATATAACATACTCAAATGATATTGCCTATTTGAAAAGGAATGCGGATATCATTGAAGTGGATAATAAAGGAATTATTAAAGGGACTAAAGAAGGTCTTACCTCATTTATAGTTAAATATGACAATCAATTCGACTCAATTTTTGTAAATGTTATTAAAAATACATCCGTTGCTCAAACCTACCTTTACAACTTCAAAGGCGAATTAAATAAACTTACCAGCGAGGTTAATCTCACTTGGGAAACATTCCAGGAGTATAAGACCAAGCATTTCAGTGTTGAAAGAAGCATCAATGGAATTTCATTTGACTCCATTGGTTTTGTAAGTGCAGGAGGAACGCAGGCTTTAGGTGCAGAGTACAGCTTCACTGACCCTTCTTTTTCAGGCAAAAATATTTACTATCGTTTGATACTGATTGACTCTACTGGAAAAGAAACAAGTAGTAATAAAATTAAAGTAGTTCAGGATCCAGTTGTAAGTGCCATAAATCCAATTACTGTAGAAAATAAATCCGGACTTATAATCCTCCCGAACCCGGTAAGTTCTGGAAAATTTGACTTAGAGTTTAATTCAAAATCAAAGGATTCTAATGGCATCCTGACAATCACTGATTTAAATGGAATCAAGGTTTTCGAAAGAAAAGTAAGTGTTGAAAATGGTTTTAATAAAATGAATATTTCGATTCCATCTTCAGTTATTCCTGGTATTTATATCGTTGACATAAAAGCACAGAATAATAATTACAGATCCAAGCTTGTGATTGCTTATTAATCAAACCAAATTAAATGAAAGCCCCGCAGATCCTGCGGGGCCTTTTATTTAATACATTCTTTTTTACTTTCAGCTTTTAACTTTTACTTTTTCAACATAAGATATGACCTGTCTGATTTTATAAAACCAAGCTTCTCATACAATTTCAACGCCCTGACATTGTAGGGCAGCACCTCTAATTCCATTGCCACAAATTCTATATCTTTTCTTTCCTTGAGATATCTGACAAAATCTGATGAAATTCCTTTCCCTCTGTATTCAGGAATAACATAAAGCTCATCTATATTTAAGATCAATCCACCGTATTCATTGCTATAAAAGTAAACAATGATGCAATAACCCACAATTCTATTTCCATCACGAAAGATCTTTATTGATCCGTAATCCGGATGCTTTTTAAAAGCTTCAAAAGTTTTATCTATTTGTTCTTCAGTTTTGTTTTTTCCAGAAGGATCATCATTGTAAAAATCCTGAATCATTGACACGACCTTCATTCTGTCTGCATCTTCAAATTCCCTGTAACTAATATTCATAAAAACTTAAATTTAAATTCCCTTTGATATAATTTAATCCGCAGGGAATTTAATATTTTTCTAAAGAACATTCAGTTATTCTCTAACGAGAAAGGCGGATACAATCTCACAATCAAAAAGTAAACAGAATTTTTAATTATTTTTTACAATTTCTTTATTTTAAATTAGTGTGCTTTATGAATTAACCTCACTAAACACTACATCAACAGTGAATGCCATAAAATACATAGCGCTCCTCCTTTTCTTTTCTCCTATAGTTTATGCCCAGACATTTACGAATAATTCAACCGTAAATATTGCCGCCAATGGCACCACACCTAACTTTCTTTCAAATCCAATAAATGTAACAGGTTTACCTGATATAGACGGAACTTCATTCGGACTAGAAGAAGTTACAATAACATTCAATACAGAACAATTCACCAGAATGGAGCTTTTTCTTGTTTCTCCCAATGGTCGTATCATTGAGCTTAGCAATATTCGTAATGGTGACGGGAATATTTCAGGAACCTTTACATTTAACATGAATCCTGCCAATCCTGAAATACGCTTTTGGAATGCCACACCCACTGCCTCTGCAACATTCTTACCAATGGCCAGTTTAAATTCTGTCAATGACGGAACAAGTCCTAATGGCCAGTGGAGGCTATTAGGCAGAATCGCACAAATTTTTTCAATTAATACAAATCAGATTACTGGTTGGAGTATTAAATTCGGGAATGTCCATACCAAACCTGCTGCTCCCAATGATGATTGTCCTGGTGCTATCAGTCTTGTAAATTCATCTGTCAATGATGCATTTGTTTCCGGAACCAATGCAGAGTATGGCGCAAAACTTCCTTCTTATGGAGATATTAATGGAACCTCTGTATGTAGCAGCGGTTATACTGAAAATTCTGCATGGTTTTCATGGGTAGCTTCTTGTCCGAATGATAGCATAAATATCCGCAGTTTTACAAGAGTTCAAACTGGTGTGGTAACAGGCAATTGCGGTGGCCCCTATTCTAATGTTGCTTGTAAAGTAATTGATAATCCTAACAATTATACTTACAAATTTACCAACCTAACTCCAGGAACCAGATACTACTTAATCCTGGATGGAGATAATGCTTATTATGGACCTTTTGATATCAGATGGTATCCTGGAAGCTGTATACCATTGCCAGTTACATTGTTAAATTTCATTGCAAGTTATAATTCAGAAGCTGGCAACATTAATCTTCATTGGAAAACTGCAAATGAAAAGGACAATAAAGAATTTATAATCAAAGCTAAAAATTACAATAGAGACTCTGAATTCTTTGAAATAGTACGAGTAAAATCAACCTTAGAAAACACAGGTTCCAACTATGAGATCAATTGGATTCCACAACAGGATGGTTTTTATGAGTTTCAATTATATCAGGCAGATGTAGATGGAACAACTACTTATCTGACTCACGCATTTGCTTCCTTTAATTTTGAAAATGAAAGTTTTACAAATATCTCTTATTCCGAATCAGGCCCTCAACTCAGTATAGAACTAAGTTATTCAGACTTTTTACACCTTTCAATAATTGATCTGAGTGGTAAGATTATCTGGTCTGAAAACAGACAGGTTGAAGCAGGAATTAATCGTCTTTCACTCCCTTCATGCATTGCCCAGTCGCTTTACATCCTGGAAGTAAGAACCTTTGACAAAATAGAGTGTAAAAAGTTACTCTATAAATAGTTTACATTAAAAACTTTAAATTTTAGCTTAGGAACTTTAAGCCTTTCTAATAAGAACTCCTTCATTCAAATGTATCTTAATTTAGTATGTTCCGACGTAAAAGATGGTCCATCCAGGAAGCTATTACCCTCAATTTAGGATATCTGATAATTAGTTAATCATTTGTTTGATCTTACCATTTTCCAATTCCAGATAGTTTTTCACACATGCAGGAATATCTTCCTTGTAGTGAGAAACATAAATAAGAGTCTTGCTAAATGTAGTGCAGATTTCGTTTACAACAGAAACAAACTGCTTAACCTGTGTCCTATCAAGTCCCTGGCAAGGTTCATCTAAGATCAGAAGCTGAGGATTTTTCACTAATGCTCTTCCTAAAAGAACAAGTCTCTGAACACCCAATGGCAATTGAGGCAATCTCATATTCCTGTAGGATGATAACTTTAAAATTTCTATCCACAGATTAACCTGTTTGGTTTGCCAGGATGAAATTTTCCCAGTGGATCCGACCTGATCATTAAAACCTGAAGCAATAGAATCAAAAACCGTTACTCCACCTGAAGAAGCTTCAGCTGCAAGACTTTGAGCTACTGAATTGACAAATAAAGTTTCTGTGAAACTTTTATTGCGCTGAAAAAAGATATGAAGTTCGGGAGAGATATAACCAATTTTTGCTTTTAACTCCCAGATACTTTCTCCCGATCCTTTTTTCTTATCAAAGAGCCATATATCATTTCCATAAGCCTGAGGGTTGTCGCCATTTATAAGACTAAGCAAGGTAGATTTTCCGGAACCGTTATGACCAAGTAAAGCCCAACACTCCCCTTTATTAACCTTCCAGTTTATATTTTCCAGAATACTCTTATCGCCATAACTAACACTGACATTATGCATTTGCACTGCCACCTTAAACTCTTCCTGCTCCTCCCAGTATAAATTATTATAAAGTTCCGAATCATGAAGGATAAACGTCTCAATTCTTTCTTGTTCTTCTTTATAAGATTCTTTAAATTCTTTAAGACTAAGCAGTTGTTCTATCTTTCCTTCTTTTAGTTTCAACACATGATTTATCCGATCTGGAATTTCACCATGAGTTGTAATTACTACAACAGTATTCCCGAAGATCGTCATTTCATTAATTATGCTATGCAACACTTTTCTTGAATCAGTATCCAGTCCGACAAAAGGACTATCAAATATAATCAGCTCTGGCTTTTGCAATAGTGCTCTTGCAATCTGCAAACGCTTACCTTCACCATTTGACAATTCAATCAATGTTCTTTTGAGGAGTTGATCTATTCGCAATTGCTTAGCAATTCTCTCGATTTCAGTCCGAGAAGTCCCGCCTGCAGCTTTAAGCAGTTCTTCTTCTACCAGGGGAAAATCCTTCCCATAGTTGCTATCAAATCTTTGCTGGTAATAACTTCTCTCTGAAGCATCCCTGAAATCATGTTGCTGTGAGATAAAAACACTTTTAAAATCTGAAGGGAAAGAGAAATTAATGGTGCCGGAGGAAGGAGCAATTCTATTAGCAAGAACTTTTCCCAATATTGTCTTTCCACTACCGGAAGGACCTATGATAGCCAATGAGGCTCCCTTTTCCAGCTTGAATGTAATATCTTCCAGAATAAATCTTCCGTTGACTTCAACACATAGTTGATCTAATTTCAGAAACTGTTGAGACATAGTAGTATTTTAAAGCTAAGAAGATTAATTAACTGATAGCAATATAAAAAGCAAAAGTCTGCCTCACAGCAGACTTTTGCATCCTATTTAGGTAGTTTTTTAAGATTAGTCTCTTCTGTTTCCAAATAATCTTAATAGAGCAAGAAAAAGATTAATAAAATTGATATATAGTGACATCGCACCAATAATAGCAAGCTTACCAGCTTTTTCACTACCGTCATTATAAATATCTTTCATGCTTTGAACATTGTAGGCAGTAAGACCAGTGAACACCACAACGCTCACGATGCTCATTATATAAGAAAGTGTGTCGCTATGAAGGAACATATTAATAACACTTGCAATAATAATTCCGAAAAGAGCCATCATGAGCAGGTTACCAATTCTTGTCAAGTCCGTTTTTGTTGTATATCCATAAATGGCCGTAACAGCAAACATACCTGCTGCCACAAAGAATATTGAATAAATAGAACCTGCTGTGTAAACCAGGAAGATTACGCTCAAAGACATTCCCATTAATGCTGAATATGTCATAAATAATAATACCAGCAATCCATAAGACAATTTTTCAAATGCAAAATTCATTAGCAAAACGAACCCTATTGGGGCAAACAAAACGATATAGCCAAAAATTGACCAACCTCTATCAGTTATCAGCAATGACAGTAAGGAAGCATTATTAGCAAAAAGAAATGAAATTGCAGCAGTCATAACAAGACCTGCAGACATCCAGATAAAGACATTAGCCATAAAGGACTGACTCATCGTCGATACGCTTTTCCCCTGACTGTAATACAAATTATCCTTTTCCATTGTGTTTCTAATTTAAATTGTTAAAAGTTAAGTATTTAATTCTTTTCTATTTCTGCAATACAAACGTTTAAGTATCTGTAAAGTTGTATTTTTCTGACATTCTAAATTATCCAATGGCACTTCTTAAATCTTCAATAAGATCTTCAACATCTTCAACCCCAACGCTAAGCCTTACCAGACTGTCTTTTAGTCCGGCTTTTTCTCTTTCTTCCTTAGGAATACTGGCATGGGTCATAGTTGCAGGATGACCACATAACGATTCTACTCCCCCTAAAGATTCCGCAAGAGAAAATAATTCAACCCTTTCAAGAAACCTTTTTGCGTCCTCAATCTTGTCACCTTTAAGTGTAAAAGAAAGCATACCACCGAATGCCTTCATTTGCGCCTGAGCTATAGCATGATTCGGATGCGTACTTAAGCCTGGATAATAGACCTTGTCTACTTTTGGATGTTCTGACAAAAATTGTGCTATTTTTGCAGCATTGTCACAATGTCTTTCCATACGCAGGTGCAATGTTTTAATACCTCTCAGCACCAAGAAGCAATCCTGAGGTCCGGGAACAGCCCCACATGCATTCTGAAGAAAAGCAAGTCGTGCAGCCACCTCTTTATCATTCAGAATAATAGCCCCCATTACAACATCAGAATGTCCTGAAAGATATTTCGTTACCGAATGCATAACAATATCAACACCAAGATCCAGAGGCAGCTGGAGATAAGGCGTCGCAAAGGTATTATCTACAACGGTTATAACGGTATGCTTCTTTCCAAGATTGGCAATAGCTTTTATATCAATAATATTCAGTAAAGGATTGGTAGGAGTTTCCATCCAGATAAGCTTTGTATTGGAGTTGATATATTTTTCAACTTCCTTCGCATTATCCATCGGTATAAAATGAAATTTAATACCATAATGAGCAAACACCTTGGTAAATATTCTATAAGTTCCACCATATAAGTCATTTGTAGAAATCACCTCATCTCCAGGCTTTAGTAATTTCAAAATAGTATCTATTGCAGCCATACCTGAAGCAAAACACAATCCATATGCTCCGTTTTCAAGTGCCGCAAGGCTATTTTGCAAAGCGGTTCTGGTTGGGTTATGGGTTCTGGAATATTCATACCCTTTATGGTCTCCTGGGGAGGCCTGCACATAAGTAGAGGTTTGATATACAGGAGTCATAATTGCTCCTGTTGAAGGATCAGGCTCCACGCCTGCATGAATTGCTTTAGTTCCGAATTTCATTTTCCTTTTTTATTTCTTTCTGAAAGATTCTAATAATACCCATTAATAATGATTAACTTCTTAGGTTTTTAAAACTCCATTTCATTCAAGCATAGAATTTTCTTAACATTGCAATATAACAAAAAGAAGAGGGAAATGATAAAAGGAATTCGTAGGCTTATCAAAGACAATCGAACAACAGCCTTTTATCTTTTTTACTTCATCCTTGCTCCCTTTATTTCAGACTCTTATCTGATTTACCTTGCGATAAAATATCAGGAACAGATATCTAATTTTACTTTCCCGGAATATAGTCTGCTTTCTTTGATATTGGGCTTATGCATGGCAACGGGATTGTGCCATACCACACTTATCGCAACCGTTTCCGGATATTTTTTAGGGATAAACTCCGTGTTTATTGTTATTCCAACCTACATATTTGCATCTGTCCTGGGATATATTCTGGCTCAGAAACTTGATAACGGTCACTTCATGAAGACTCTTCTGCGCTTTAAAAAGACAGCAGTAATTAAATCAAACCTTAAAAATGAAGAGTCAAAAATCATTTTTCTTTCCAGACTTTCTCCGGTAATTCCATTTGCATTAATGAATTTCCTGTTGTCAGTTTTAGGCGCAAATTTCAGAAAATACCTCATTTTCGGAACCGCAGGAATGCTTCCCCGTACACTATTATTCTGCTACATAGGAAGTAAGGCTGGAGAGTTAATTCAGGCAATAAATGCTCCCGGACAGGAAAGTATGAGCAAGGCAATCACGCTCCTTCTTATAATATCCTCGCTTATAGGCCTTTATTATTTCATAAAAAAAGCTATCACCAAAGCTTTGAAGTAATAAATCCCTGATTCTTGCAGACAAATTATCTGTACTAAAATCTAATTTTGGATAAATTAAATTATTGTATGAAAAAACTTTTATCATTGTTTTTTTTAGCTTTTTCACTTAGTCCATCTTTTGCTCAGCAGGAATATAGTTCATTTACCTCGACAGGCCGCGGAGTATCCACCACATTCGTGACGGACTATCAGGCGATAGGAATAAATCCTGCCAATCTTGGATTACATACCGAATATGAAACCAAGCATGTAACAATCGGATTAATGGAAGGCGCCGCATCCGCATATTCTAATGCTCTGAGCAAAGCAACTTTTAGAAATAGTCTTACAAATTATGATGATATCTTTAATCAGCAGGATAAAATAAAAGCAGCACAGCAATTTGCTGGAAACGGTGTTGCTGCCAATGTGGATTTAATGGCATTTGGATTTGCCATACAAAGTGACAAATTAGGTGGCCTTGCATTCTCGGTAAAAGAATCAATGCGTTGGTATTCTCAATTTAGCGGTATTACTGCAGATTTGTTGTTCAGAGGCAAAACCTCTGCCTATTTTGACCAGTTAGTCCTGAATAATGGTGAAATAGTTGCTAATGATCCCAGCAAATATGCTCAATATGAAGCTATAGGTATCAATGAAGGAATAGCAAGCAACCAATTAAAACTCTCAGCACTTTTTGACGGATCAAAAATAAAGAACAACTGGTACCGGGAATACAATTTAAATTACGGTCGCAAGGTATTTGGCAATGATTTATTGTATATAACAGCGGGAGTTGGGGTTAAATATGTACAAGGCTTCAACTATACTGACTGTCAGGTAAAAGACGGAAAGATAGTTATGGCCGGAGCATTTAATCCTGCGTTTAATATTGATTTTGGAGTAGGTTCTCAAAACAATCCATCAGCTATAAATAACAACCATTATCAGTCAATAGGAAACGGATTCGGTTTTGATTTTGGAGCAAATGTTGTCATTAATGAAAAAATAACTATAGGCGCTGCTCTTACCAATATTGGCTCTATCAACTATACTGGGAATGTTTATACTATACAAGACACGACGCTTGCTTCAATTTCTTCCGAAGGATCAAACAACTACAATATCTTTTCTCAAGCACCAAATATCCTTGCCAAATCTGGTATGTTGAAATGGGAAGGCCAAAAAAATATTAAAACTAAACTTCCTTCATTGTTAAGGCTTGGTGCAAGTATTAAACTGATTGAAATTGCTCAAGTTGGTTTTGATTTTATTGTACCTACCAACAACGAAGCCGGTAATTTTGAAAAACCATACATAGGAGTTGGTGGAGATATCAAGCCAATCAGATGGGTTAGATTATCTACCGGAATAAACACCGGTGGTAATTATATTTCCAGAGCAAACGTTCCTTTTGGACTAACTATAATTGTAGGTGAAAACGGAACCTGGGAGCTTGGTGCCGCTACAAGAGATATTGTTACTTATTTAAGACAAAAAGGACCAAACTTGTCATTTGCATTTGGGTTCTTAAGGTTTAGACTATAATAAAGTTATAAGTTCAAAGTAAAAAGTTGAAAGTTGGATTACTTTAAACTTTCAACTTTTTACTTTCAACTTCACAGTTTCCCAAGTCTTGAGAAAGTAATATAATCCACATTTACTGGCTCTTTACCAGCCTCTCTGAATGCTTTATTTACCTGTCCTCGGTGATAAGAGCCATGATTGGCAACATGAAATAAAATATCAGAAAGGCAGGTTTCAAAGACTTCACCTTTTGAATTCTTGTATTTTACGACTTTAAAAAATTCGTCATCCTGGCAAGTATCAATTAACTGGAAAAAATTCAGAGAACTTTCAACTGCATAAACCTTAAGTAAAAAAGGCTCATGCAATTCCCAAATTTTTATAGGGTGATGAGTTTCATCTTTTATTCGCCCATACCAGATCAATTCTGAATTAACAACATGACTTAATAATCTTGCTCCTTCTTCACAATAATCAATCTTTAATACTTCTGCCAGCCTTTTATTAGCCCAGTGATTGAACTGATATAAGCGATAAAATTTTTCCCTCATTCGGCATCAAGGATTTAAACTTGGATCTATCTCTGTCTTATATGCTAGAATTCCACCCGTAAGGTTATAGAGATTGGTATAACCGAAATTTGTCTCTAAAAATCTAATGGCATCACCACTTCTTTTTCCACTTCTGCAATGCACAACAACCATTTTATCCTTAGAAAATTTTTCAACATTCTTAGGCACTGTCGCCAATGGAATAAGCTCCCCCCCTAAATTCGCTGCCTGAAACTCACCAGGCTCACGGACATCAATCAGTTGAAAATTTTCACCTTTATCAATAAGCTCCTTTAGCTCAGTTACAGATATTTCTTTCATTTTTTAAGTTACTTTATTTATTCTGATCAAATTTATCCTTTTCTTTCAAAACTGACGTAATCTCGTCAAGTTTCTTTACTTTATATTCAAAATCCCCTCTTAATTTTTCTCTGATCTGGTTCAGATTATCCAGTATCTTATCTATGCTGTCAGGCAGAACCTCTTCCAGTAATTCTCTCATCCTTTTAGCAAATGTGGGAGATTTGCCATTGGTTGATACAGCTATCTTCAGATCGCCTTTCTGAACTACTGAGCTAAGATAAAAATCACACAGATCAGGTGTATCCGCAATATTACAAAGTACTCTTAAGTTTTTTGCATCTTCATGTACCTGTTTATTAAGATCTCTTATTGAAGTGGCAGCTATCACAAGATCCTTTCCCTCGAGGTCAGATTTGTGATACACCCTTTGCTCTAACTTAAGTAAAGGATATTCAAGTGCAATTGCCCGGATTTCATCCTTTATTTCAGGCGCAACCAGGGTAACCTGTGCACTCTGACAGTTTTTATATATTGCAGACGCTTTTTCCAACCCTACAAAACCGCCACCTACCACAAGTACCTTCAAATGTTCCAGCTTAAAAAAAACAGGAAAGAGTTGATTCCCTTTCCTGTCATTTAATTCTTTATGGTTCAGATTTTCCAAATCTTAATTTGCTTACCAGTTAAACAATTTTCTATAAAACTCTTTTGTTTCCGTATTCATCGCCCCTTTGGTATCTTTAAGTCTTACCTTTTCCTGATAAATAAATTCGTTTACAAAATCAGGATGCAGATCAACTACTTTGCCTATCACAATTACAGCGGGAGAAGAAAGTTTTAAATCATCAACTACATCAACGATTGTATCAATCGTACCCAGACCAATCTTCTCATCAGGCATAGTTCCGTTTTGAATGACAGCCACAGGTATCTCGCCTTTATTTTGTTCCTGAAATATAGAAACAATTTCTTTTAGTTTTGTCATCCCCATCAGAATGACAACTGTAGCATTTGAACGTGCTGCTATTTCAATATCAGAAGACAGTTCATGATTTCGGGTAGTTCCGGTAAGCACCCAGAAACTATCATTAACCCCCCGTCTTGTAAGAGGAATTCCCTGCAACTCCGGCACAGCAATTGAACTTGATATACCCGGAATTACAGTTGTCGGAATATCAAAGGACTGCGCATAGACCAGCTCTTCATGACCGCGACCAAAAATAAAAGGATCTCCCCCTTTTAATCTTACAACATGGCCATATTTAAAAGCATGCTCAACAATCAGTTTGTTTATATCTTCCTGAGGAAACTGACATACACCCTTCTTTTTTCCCACAAATACCTTAGGTGTATTTGCAGGAATATGATTAAGGATTTCAGGATGAATAAGTGCGTCATACAAGACAACATCAGCTTCAGCAAGGGCTTTTATTCCCTTAAGCGTTATCAGCTCCGGATCTCCGGGACCAGCACCAACCAATGTTAATCTTGCACTCTTCATAAGATTGATTATCCGTTTACCAATAACTTTTGTGCTCTGTATGCCCTTACCTTTGTTAGAAAATCTGTTACTTCTTCCAGGTAAACTTTAGCAAACTCCTGTGTTGGCTCATGTTCGCTCATCTTCAGAACTAGTTTCTCAAATGAACCTCCATCTACTTCCAATTGTCCTTTAGCTATAAAGTGTGTATCAAAATCTTTTACTATACCGATATGTGTATTGCAATTGATATTTTCCGAAGTTAACAAAGCTTTTGCTCCGCAGATAAACGTAGCATAAGACTGATAAATACTGTCTGCAAAAGCATCTTTATCATAAGCTCTTTTAGCCCACTTTAATTTATCTTCGGTTTCATTTATCAGAGTCCCAACAAGGTCAAGCATAACCCCGGCGCATTCACCAACCCCAACTTCAGTCACATATTTTTCGGTATGCCCCCAGTCAATGTAATCAAGCTCTGAAAGTGTTGACAATTCAGCAAGAGGCTTTAACTTCTTATAGAAATAAGTTTTGTCAGCTGCTATTTGCCTTCTATAATAGTCATTGAAATACTCCCCTTCAAATGCAAACTCATCGTAATCTGCAAGAATTAATCTAACTGCATCAGGACATCTTTTTGTAGGAAGTTTAACAACTTTATCCGCAATACTTCCAGATCCATCCGGTTCTACTCCACCACCCAGAAGTAATTGCATTGCAGGCAATACATAGTTTCCATTTTTAATGGACATCCCATGAAAACCTATATTAGCAATGGTATGCTGGCCGCAGGCGTTCATACAACCACTGATTTTAATTTTGATGTTTTTATTAAAGATAAGATCAGGAAATTCCTCTTTCATCATTCTCTCAAGCTCTCCAGAAATTCCGGTACTGCTGCTGATAGCAAGGTTACATGTATCTGTTCCCGGACATGCAGTGATATCAACAGTGCTGTCAAAACCAGGATCTGCAAGACCAAGCTTATCCAACTCATTAAACAAACCTGTTAAAGCTTCTTTTCTGACATATTTCAACAACCAGCCTTGGTTTACCGTAATTCTGATATCATCCGAAGCATATTTTTGTACTATGGCAGCAAATTCTCTTGCAGTATCTGTTGCCATATCGCCCAGGAACTGCTTCACATTTACACCATAAAATCCTTTTTGCTTTTGCTCGAAAACATTGGTCTTTAACCAGTTCTCGTATTTCTGAGGATCTGAAGGAGCTGTTGTAGAATAAGTTCTCTCAGGTCCGGGAATACTAGTTTCTACGGCATCTCTATCAACAATAAATGACTTGCATTTTATAGCCTTTTTCTCTCCTTCTACAAGCTTCATGAACGCTTCGAAGCCAATACCGTTTACAAGATATTTTAAACGAGCTTTATGCCTTTTACTTCTTTCTCCATGTCTGTCAAAAACCCTTATTACCGTTTCGATTAATGGAATCATCTGATCTTCCGGTAAGAATTCATAAGCAACGTGAGCCAGGAAAGGCTGAGCACCAAGCCCTCCTCCTAAGAATACTTTAAATCCTCTGACTTCTTTTCCGTTTTCAGTTTTTACCCTTGGTATAAAACCAAGATCATGCATAAAACCAAATGCAGTATCTTTCTCGCTGCTTGAAAAGGAAATCTTAAATTTCCTTCCCATTTCCTGGCAAACAGGATTTCTGAGGAAGAACTTAAAAGCAGCATGAGCATAGGGAGTAACATCGAATAACTCTTCCGGATCAATCCCTGCTTCAGAAGAAGCTGTAATATTACGAACAGTATTTCCGCATGCTTCTCTAAGAGTTACGCCAACTTCCTCCAGTTCAGCCCACACTTTGGGTGCATTTTCCAGCTTTACAAAGTGAATCTGAATATCCTGACGGGTTGTTAAATGCAAATTATGAGCTGCATAACGATCCGATATATCAGCAATTCTAACTAACTGTAAAGGCGAAACCTTTCCAAAAGGAAGTTTTATACGTACCATCTGTACACCTTCCTGACGCTGGCCATACACACCTCTTGCCAATCGGAAAGCTCTGAATTTATCATGATCCAATTCAAGATTTCTGAAAGCCTGAATTTTGGTTTGCAATTCCAAAATATCCTCCTTAGCTTCAGGATTGATCTTGTCTAGTAATTCTTTGTTTACTTTTAATTCTGTGCTCATTTACAAAATTAGTTAAGCTCCTAAGAGCAGGGTTTGTATTCTAAATTTAAGAAATTCCCTCCTTAAAAAGTTCCCTCTAAGAAGGTACAATTCAAAAATAACAAAAATTTTTTAAAAAAGCCCATCAACAAAATAAAATTTTGAAAAAAATATAACAAACTGCTCATTTCAAAATTTTATTTGGCGATAATTATAAAATGAAAAATTTTATTTATAATTTTGAACATATAACAAGATAAACATCAGGATTTAATTTAATTTTGAAGCATGCTTATTAAACTAGACAGACGTAACGATGCTTATCATTTTGAAGCATCCAACGAACAGGGAAACCATGTAAACATCGACGCTTCTCCTGCCATTGGCGGGCAAAACCTCGGTGCAAGACCAATGGAATTGCTCCTAATGGGATTAGGAGGTTGCAGTGCTATTGATGTTTTATCGATTCTGAAAAAACAAAGAGTAGAAATTGCAGATTTTAAAATTGAAATCAACGGAGAAAGAGAACCTGAAGCAGTCCCTTCTTTATTTCAGGACATTCATATCAAATTTATTGTAAAAGGGCCGGTTGACACATCCAAAGTTGAGAAAGCAATTGTATTGTCTCTGGACAAATACTGTTCAGTAGCAAAGACCCTTGAAAAAACGGCCAAAATTACCTGGTCTCTTGATGTAGTCTAGAGTCTGAGAATCTTAATTAATCACTATAATATTAAATTGAATGGAGCAGCAATTTGATCATTTTGAAACCAACGCGATTAGAAATCAGATGGAGAGAACTTATAACAGGGAGCATACTGCCCCTATTTATATGACCTCCAGTTTTGTATTTGAAGACGCGGAGCAGGCACGTGCACTCTTCGCAGACGAATATCCGGGCAATATTTATACACGTTTTTCCAATCCAAATAACTCGGAATTTATTGAAAAAATCTGCAAGATGGAAGGCGCCGAAGATGGCTTTGCACTTGCATCCGGAATGTCTGCGGTATTTACCAGCATGGCCGCTTTTTTGAAATCAGGTGATCATATTCTTGTCTCAAGATCTGTTTTCGGATCTACCATTCAGATTCTTACTAACATCTTTACCAGATGGGGAATCACACATACATTTGCTGATATAGACAAACCTGATACCTGGGAAGGCTTGATACAAAAAAACACCAAAATGATTATGGTGGAAACCCCTTCCAATCCTGCACTGGATCTGATAGATCTTGAGTGGTTGGGCAAACTAGCTAACAAACACAACATCATTCTTAATGTTGACAATTGTTTTGCTACTCCTTATCTACAGCAGCCAATTAAATGGGGGGCTCATATAGTTAACCACTCCGCTACAAAATTTATAGACGGACAAGGAAGAGCAATCGGTGGAATCATTGTTGGAAGCAAAGAATTAATCAAAGAAGTAAGATTCTTCAGCAGACATACAGGTCCGGCTTTATCACCATTTAATGCCTGGATCTTTTCAAAAAGCCTTGAAACACTGGCTGTAAGAATGGACAGACACTGTGACAATGCTTTAAAGCTAGCTGAATATCTTGAAAATCATCCTGAAATAGAATCTGTTAAATATCCTTTCTTAAAAAGCCATCCCCAATACGCTCTTGCTAAAAAACAAATGAAAGCCGGAGGCGGTATAGTTACGTTTATCATAAAAGGAGGATTGGAAAGAGGAAGAGACTTTCTTAATGCCTGTATTATGGCGACAAACAGCGCTAATCTTGGTGATTCAAGAACAATTACAACACACCCTGCCTCTACCACACATTCCAAACTTACTGAACAAGACAGACTGGCTGTTGGTATTCTACCTGGATTAATCAGAGTTTCTGTCGGCCTTGAAAACATAGAAGATATCATCAAAGATATAGAACAGGCACTTGAGAAATCCAAAGTGAGTGTAGCAGTCAATAATTAATTCCACCATCTTAATTCGACGAGGCTGTCTAAAAAGGGCAGCCTCTTATTTTTTAGTGCAATAAATAACCAGTAAAAGGCCGTTTTTCTAAATATAATACAATGATTTTTTTAGGAAATTTACTTTTTAGACAGCCTCGTTTTTTTTATACCACACTTAATTCTAAAACTTTTTTCTATTCCCGGCCGTATTAAATTTTCTTTCCAAAAATTCACCAGGCAATAAAAGCCTGATTTTATTCTGATTAGTCTGGAATTTTTTCCAGAAAGCGAAGGTTTAAGTGGTTATTCCTTCTTTTATTAAATCATTAAAGTATGCACAAAAAGCAATTAAGAATTTTCATTCTTGCAACCTTAATTATTACGTCGGCTCTGATATTATTTTTCTTTTTAACGATAGACAGATCGAACAACGAAATAGAAGCACTGAAAGAAGAACAAAGGATTGATACAATAGAGCAACTCCCTCCTCCGGCTCCGGTTATCCAATACGGAATGAACATTGATTCTTTATCTATCATAGAAGAAAAGGTAAAGAAGAATGAAAATTTCACTTCAATCCTTCAAAAATATAATGTACCCAAAGAGGTGATTAACCAGCTTATAACAGAATCAAAAAACAAATTCAAAGTAAGTAAAATACAAGCAGGTAAATCTTATGATGTTTTAAGATCTAAAAAAGACTCAGTAGCCAGAGGATTCATTTATTATGGAGATCCTACCCAGACTATTGTATTCAAAACAACTCCATTGGAAGTACTTGTAGACCTGAAACCCACTGATACAATAGAAAGAAGGACTGGTGGTACTATCACTGGCTCCCTTTATGAAACTCTTCAACAGATCAATGCACCCGCTGTATTGGCATATGAGCTTTCAAAAATTTTCGCAAGAAAAGTCGATTTTTTTAAAATACAGCAAGGGGATAATTTTAAAATTATATTTGACGAGGTTACACTTGATGGACAACCTCTGAATGTTAAGAGAATTCATTCAGTATGCTTTGAGCATGACAATAAAAAATATTACGCTTTTAATTTCGGAAAGAATGGCAAAGATGCCTTTTATGATGAAGATGGAAATAGTCTTCAGCAAGGGGGATTCTTAAAATCTCCTTTAAAATTCTTCCGGATTAGCTCCAAGTTTTCTAAAAGAAGATTTCACCCTGTCCAAAAAGTATTTAAGGCTCACCTTGGAACGGATTATGCAGCTCCCACAGGAACGCCTATAATGACAGTCGCTGACGGAGTAGTTACAGAAGCTAAGTTTGCTGTATTTAATGGAAACTATGTTAAGATAAAACACAATAAAACTCATACTACTCAATACCTTCACATGTCAAGAATAGCAAAAGGCATGAAACCGGGAACCAAGGTAAAACAGGGGCAGGTTATTGGTTATGTTGGCAGCACAGGGCTCGCAAGCGGCCCCCATGTTTGTTTCCGGTTTTGGGAAAATGGAAAGCAAATAGATGGGACAAAAGTGAAGACTATTAAAGGGGATCCCGTTAAAAAATCAGATATGAAACAGTTCAAAGCACTCAGGGACGAAATGCTTGCTGGTCTGGATGATATAAATGTAACAGAAGAAGCTCAAGCCAATACATCAGACAAATCACAAAATCAGTTTTCTAAATAAGCTTTTTTTACCTTAATTTGGCCGTATGGATAAAAGAGTTTCATACGGCCTGATTACAGGCTCTGCAGCAGGCATTTGGCTTGTTGTTTATTACGAATACATATACAGAATTGCACCTTTCTTAGGTTTAATAGGTTGGATAATTCTTGGTATCGGAATTTATTTAGGCATAAAAACTGCCAGAGAATGCATCTACCAGGGAAAAATATCTTTTAGCCAAGCAGTTATGGCAGGAGTAATTATCTCATTTTTCGCAGGTCTTGTAACCGGAATTTTTAATTTTATTTATGTTAAATGGATTAACACCAATTTCCTTGAATTTTTAATTTCGGAAAGTAAAAATCTAATGACAGGAAAAGCGAGTCCGGAAGAAATTCAGAAACAAATTGAAGAAATCAAAAAAAGCTTTTCTCCTTCACAGCAATTTTTCGCTTCAGTAACAGGAACTCTGTTTTATGGACTCATAATCTCCCTTGTTGTCGCTATAATTCTAAGGAATAAAAACCCGCACGATTTTTCACAACCAGGGCAAAAAAAGTCTGACAATGACTCAATCGTCGATACTGACAATGAAGAAATTAAATAATTGAAACAAAAAGAGCTAAGGTTTCTTTGAACAATAAAAATTTTCTCAAACTGATTCGTTTATAATAGCGTAATTGCTTTTGGCATAAAACTAAAAAAATTAACCAAAGAACCTACCCAAACATATGAACTCCTTAAAAATATTTGCTTCAATAATCCTAATTTCAAGCTCAACTTTGTCTTTTAGCCAGATCAAAATTGGAGGAACCAAAATTCCTACCAAATTGGGGAGCACAACCAAATCACTTTCCGAGACCGAAATTATAGACGGGCTTAAAGAAGCTTTGACACTTGGCTCTGCTAATGCATCTCAAAGCCTTAATAAACTAGATGGTTTCTATAAAAACCCCAAAGTAAAGATCCCTTTTCCAGAGGATTGTCAGAGAGTAGCTACAGAATTACGTAAGCTCGGCTATGGCAAACAGGTGGATGAATTTGAAGTGACACTTAACAGAGCTGCAGAAGATGCTTCAAAAGAAGCTGCAACTATCTTCGCAAACTCAATTAAGCAAATGACTGTTACTGACGCCAAAAATATTCTTACCGGCCCAGATACTGCTGCTACAGGTTATTTAAGAAAAACAACCTCTTCTTCTTTGTACAATGCATTTGCTCCACACATTACAACTGCACTTGACAAAACTACCGCAACCAAAAAATGGGAAGAAATAACGACTCTTTATAATAAACTTCCATTGGTAAAAAAGGTAGATACTGACCTTACTAGATACACTACCAATAAGGCTTTAAATGGCCTGTTTGTGCTTGTCGCAGATGAAGAGACTAAGATCAGGAAAGATCCTGCTGCCAGAGTATCGGATATACTAAAAAAAGTATTTGGGAGCTAAAACCTCCTCTCTAAAATCAAAAGAGGGCTGGTTTAGAAAAATCAGCCCTCTTTTATATAAACAAGAACAAAAAACCTTAATTGGTTAAAAAAGCTTCAGCTTCTTTTCTTATCAGCTCTTTGTTCTGACCATTACTAACACCTTGTGAGATCTTTCTTACAAGCACCCCAACAACAGCTTTTCTAAACCCTAACCTTTCTGCCATATCCACGCAAAAATCCAGCTCGTGATCGTCAACTACACCATCGCTGACCATTAACTGCACCAGATCATAAATCTGATCAAATCTTTCATAATCACTTGCTGGAAGACGAAAATCAAAATCTGGTACTTCTTCAATAAGCTCCGCAATAAAATAATCTTTCAATCCGTATTTGAGTCCTATTTTAAAAATCAAATCTCTTTCAACTTCATTCAACTTTCCATCAACTTTCGCGAGAAATACCAGGTTTCTTAAGTGCTTCTTAAATTTCTTATCTTTTTTTGACTCAAATAGAGAGAACATAGCTTTATCGTGTTTTTAAGATTAATTAATTTTTCAATATTACTCTACCAAAAAGTATACCTTAAGGCGTTCATGCAACAAAAACAACTTATAGAAAATGACTATAAATGCATGATTTTGTTAGGTAATTTAAAATAAAAACTTTCGAAGAATAATTTTACCTTTTCCTATACGGGTAAAAATAAAAAAAAGTAACTCAGGGAGTTACTTTTTAAGGCTTTTTTTTCAAAATTATTTTTTTAACCAGGAAACCTTATACAAATCGCTTCTTCTGTTTTGTAAATTCCGGACAGTTCCTGAAGTTCTTATTTTTTTTAGAAGGTCAGTATCCAAATCAACAACAAGAGTTGTCTCCGAATTTGTGGTTGCTTCGGCTATGATTGCATCATGAGGAAATGAGAAATCTGAAGGAGAAAAAACGGCAGATTGAGCGTATTGAATATCCATATTTTCAACACCTGGAAGGTTACCAACACTTCCTGAAATGGCTACATAACATTCATTCTCTATTGCTCTGGCCTGAGCGCAACGGCTTACTCTCAGGAAAGAATTTTTTGTATCTGTCCAGAATGGAACAAATAGAATGTTTATACCTTCTTCTGCAAGTATTCTTGAAAGCTCAGGAAATTCCACATCATAGCAAATCAAAATACCGACTTTTCCAGCATCTGTTTCAAATACTTTTAATTCATTTCCGCCTTTCATCCCCCAATAATTAGCCTCATCAGGAGTTACATGTAGTTTATATTGCACATCCCAGGTTCCGTCTCTTTTACACAGATAGGAAACATTGTACAATCCGTCTTCCTCAAGGAGGGGCATACTACCAGCAATAATGTTTATGTTATACGAAAGCGCAAAACTTACCATTTTGTCTCTTACAGCTTCTGTATATCCAGCCAGAACCCTTACCGCATCTGCAGCACTATCTTTATTGGCCTGAGCCATCAACGGAGCATTAAAAAACTCCGGAAATATTACAAAATCAGCTTTATATCCTGATACAGTATCTACAAAAAACTCCATATTCTGCATCAGATCATTAAAATCCTTAAGCGGGCGCATCATCCATTGAACCACTCCTACCCTCACTATTGATTTCTGACCACCAAAAAGTTTATTATCTGTAGGTTCATAATACACATTGATCCACTCTAATAATGTTGCATAGGATTTTGAATCAATGTCATCCGGGAGATAATTGGTCATTACTTTACGCACGTGGAAATCATTGGCCATCTGGAAGGTCAGAATGGGATCAACGATTTCTTTGTTTTTCACCTTATCTATATATTCTTTAGGACTAAGTTTTTTAGATATTTTCTTATATCCCGGAATACGTCCACCCGCAATGATTGCGCGCAAATTCAATTTTTCGCAAAGCTCTTTTCTGGCATCATAAAGCCTTCTCCCCAACCTCAACCCTTGATATTCAGGATGAACAAAGACATCTATACCATAAAGCGTATCTCCATCCGGATCATGGGTGGTAAGCATTCCATTGCCAGTAATCTGCTTATAAGTATGATTATCACCATACTTAGCATATTCTACAATAAGACTAAATGCCGCCGCTACAAGCTTTCCATTATCTTCTATACCAATCTGCCCTTCCGGAAAGTGTTTCAGCATAGACTTGAGCTCAGATTTTGTCCATGCTCCACCTGCGTTGGAGTATACCAACTCCATTATTTCCTTAATCTGCTCAAAATCATCTAAAGTGATATTTCTAAGGTGAAGTCTGTGTTGCTCTATTTGTTCTTTTTTTCCTCTTGAGGATTTTGCCTTTTCTTTGGACATAAACGGGGACTATAAAATACCTTTGATCAATCTGAAATATGGGAATTTAGTTCCCACTTATCAAAGTTATAAGGATTAAGTGATAAGTGGAAAGTTGAAAGGGAAAAGTTGAAAGCGGAAAGCGGAAAGTTTAAAGCGAAAGGCGGAAGGCGAAAAGCTGAAAATTGAAGGTCCCATGTAAAAACCTTTAGAGGTTTGAGTTAAGCCTAATCGCAAATATTATTGCACACGCAGCTAGATTAAAAAGACTTCTTTTATTTTGATTTTTTTTAACTTTAATCTTTTGGCTTTAAGCTTTCAGCTTTTTTTAATCGCAAAGCTCAATCTGATCGCAGTCATTAAAATGAGAAGCTACTTTGAACGGACGGTTATTGGAATATTCTATTCGGATGCAGCCATATGTTGAGGGATAAAAATCTATCTCAGGTCGTTCTTCTTTATATTTTGTATCGACAGGGCTTCCCAATTCCTCGCGAATTTCCTTTCGGGTTTTCTCAAATATTTTTCCTGCCACTTCCCCTTTAAATGTTTTATTCACTTCAACAAAATCCCAATATGTATAATATGTAAAACCCAATCCATTATAAATTATTGCTCCCCCACATGAGTGGTCACTCCCATCAGCAACAACAGAAGTATAACAGGGAAACCATTCTTTTATATCATTCTGAGATAAATCGGGTTTTACTCCGTTTATTTCTCCCAGATGAATATCATAAGCCAATTGTTTGCATTCGATATGAGCAGAAGTGGTCTTCTGGGTCCCTTTACATGAAAGAAAAGTAATAATAAAAAGTTGTAGTAGTTTTAAAAATATCCTATTCATAAACAAGCCTTTAATTTAGGTTACAGAACCAACACCCTAAACTATTCAATATCCATCAGACTAGTCCAGTATCTATCAGAAAGAAATAACAATTCCTCTGGATCCATCTGTCTGAAGTCCTCATCAAAAACAATGATATCTGATGCTGAAAAGAATAAATTTCCTCCGAAACCAAGTGCAGTACAATTAACATACACCTTTAATTCTTTATCATTCACTGGCTCCAGACCAAGTAATTCTAACAAAAGATTGCTCAGGTAGGCAGGATCTTCAACAATTTTATCCTCATCATCCCAGTACCTGAGATGCAAACCTGTACAGGATTTCAGAACGCAATAAAAATATTGAAAAGTGTTATTCACTTCCTGAGCTAAGAATTTACATTCCAGTTTAATATTCAGATCTGAA
This sequence comes from Sporocytophaga myxococcoides, assembly GCF_000775915.1. Taxonomy (NCBI): domain Bacteria; kingdom Pseudomonadati; phylum Bacteroidota; class Cytophagia; order Cytophagales; family Cytophagaceae; genus Sporocytophaga; species Sporocytophaga myxococcoides. The sequence goes on along the minus strand of NZ_BBLT01000008.1, from coordinate 76,271 downwards.
CCTGAAAAGCTCATCTCTTCTATTACTCCTTCCTGAAAACTATCAAGTACATTTTTTATTTTCTTCTGATTCATCTGGTTTTCTGTAAAAAGTTAGTTTCTCTTTACTTTTATCTCAAAAACAAAAGTTTTTGCTTTCTTTAAATCAAGAGAACTATCTTCTCCGGATAAAGTTAAAGGCAATTGTTTCATTTTTTCCCCATCAGGACCTAAAGGAGTTATTTTCAAGTTCTTCAACCCTTTAAATATGACTTCCCCATCCGCAACCTGAGCCAATACAGGAACATTCCCTGCATCTTCAAGCGCCGTCCTTGTCTCATTAAACTTCTGACCTTTCATTTTACATGGTGTTGTAACAATAAGGTAGAAATTTTCTGATACAGAAAGCGGTAAAGTATCTTTGGACACAAGCATTACGCTTGCCCATTTATTTTTCATTTTTACTTTTATCATAGGTAAGTCAAATGCTTCTTCACTTAACTTTCCTACTACCCCTTGTACTCTTGAAGAGTTGATCTTAAGAATTCCTTTCTGGTAATTCAGAACAAGTTCTTTAGTTTCACTTGTGAATATTTTGTTAGTCTTATCATAAAATCCGGTATATTCTGAAGGATCATTTCCTTTGACTGCACTATCTGATTTTGCAACCCTTGTGATATAAGGAAGATGATAATTTTTATCTATAAAATCAGAATAAGAGGGAAGCTCATAGATCATCTTTTCATTTACAGCATCAATTACGATTCCTTGTGCTGTTTTCACATCATTTCTCAGGAAAATAGGTGCCGCAACTACCCATTGTGATAAATGATCAGGCATTTTGGAAAGCGTAAAGGGGGTTATGCGATCCTTTCCTACTGGAGTGGCATCAAAGTCAAACTGAATGATACCATCAATCCCTTGTAAACTTCCATATGCTGAGATGTAAGGAAGTGCATCCAATGTAAATTCATTAGGATAACATGCATTAAATTCTGTGACTATAGTTGGTTTATTATACCATTTATATTTTGTAATTGCTGCAATAGATCCTTTATCAGGGTTTTTCAATAAAGAGGTGTTATTAACTGGTGCATACAAAATCCTATTCCAGTTGTTGTTAATTTTCCACAACTGAGGATGATCCCAATAATCATTGGTTATGATCAGATCCATCCCCTGATTATCCTTTGAATAAGCCAGAATTGGTGTAGGGAAATTACTTCCAGCTAGTAAGTACTTTACTCCCATAGACCTCATCAACCGGTACATTTCATTGTAATAATCTTTTTCAACGGAGGATAGAAAACGCATACTGGCCACTGTATTTCCTTTTTCCTTTTCTTTAAGAACCGGAGAAATGTTTGTGCTGTAATCTAGCTCAAAAACAGAAAGCTTCCCCTGATTTCCTTTTGAAAGAAACTGCCCTTGAAGTTCTTTTCTATAATGTGGAGTCAGGATATCACCTCCGAAATGAACGAAGACAGATGATTCATTAATAAATTCAGAAGCAATGATTGCCGGTTCTTCACTGTACAAAACCTTTGTATATGCATTCTTATGACTTAAAAGCTGTCTGATATATTCTTTCTGAAGTTCTATAACTTTAGGATCGAAATAGGCGACTTGTTTTCCGCCTAAATCAGGAAGTTTATTGACAACACCATCCTCTTCTGTAAAATCCCTATGAACAAGAAGATCCAGGAAGATATAAATACCTTTCTTTTTCAGTACATAAATAAGATAATCTAACTTATTTAGACTTTCCTTAGATAATTGCTTGCTGTTTCCAACATTACCAAAAATATTGGGAACTGACCAAGGGGCATCCATATGATGAAGCCTGACCAGGTTACATCCCATTTTGGATAGTCTCATAGCAAGAGAATCTGCTACTTCTCTCTCAGGAAAACAGGAACCGGCTACAAGGTTTACTCCCCAGAAACGGGCAGCAGTTCCATCTGAGAAGGCAAGTTTTCCATTTTGAACTTTAATAAATCCATGTTTTCCGGCCGGTGCATCCAATAAAGAGGACCAGTCAGCATAATGGCCTGCTTTGGATGTTGCCGGCATTAGTTCATACCATTCTCCTTCATCTGTGGGGCCACTAAGATTTTCTTTTTGAAGTGCTTCACCTGATCTTCCTTTAAGACTAATCTGAATATCATCAAAATAAGCAGTACCAGTGCAATTCCCCAGAACCGCCTGAACTTTGACCTTTTTTGCCCCTGAAGGAATATTATAACTTTGCTGATAACGAGTCCACTTGGTAGTGCCCTCTGCCTGACCTGTTACTGGCGGATATCCTCCTGTCATAGCACCATTTTCATCAAGAAATTCTACCGAAATCCTTGCCATTTCCCAGGATTCTTTTCCTCTTACCACATTTTCTGTCTTCATCCAGCCAGAAATATCTGCAGTTGCAGCTCCTTCAGAAATCAATATAGTCTGGTCAGCTCCACTCCATCTGGGACTATCTAAATGCACTTTTAAAGAATAATTGCCGAATCTTCCTTCATTAATAATTTCTCCTCCCCACATATTCCAGCCTTTTGTCTGATTCTCAAAACTGCTGTTGGTAAGCAGATTTTCTGAAGTTTCCTGACTAAAGACTACCGATATACCTATAAAAACATGGCATATGAAGATACAAACAGACCTTTTCATCGACTTAGATTTTGCTAAAAATAAACAATAAATCTTAAAAAACAGGAATTCAATTTTTAAGAAAATGCAATACTTAACTAAGTGAGTAGATAAAGGTTAATAATATACAGAGGAGAGTGATGGGATCAATTAAAGAATAATAAACAGAGGAATTAATTTTTTAAGAGCGATGGGAAAGACCATAATAATATCCAACCGGCTTCCGGTAAGTATCCAGAAAAAGGAAGATGGATTGTCATATACTCCAAGTGCAGGGGGACTTGCTACGGGACTTGGATCAATTTATAAATCTGGAGATAATGTTTGGTTAGGCTGGCCAGGATTGTATGTTACCAATGAAAACGAAAAAGAAGAAATAACATCAAATCTGAAAAATGAAAACATGGCCCCGGTCTTTCTAACCAAGGAAGAGATTGAAAAGTTTTATGAAGGTTTCAGCAATACAACCTTGTGGCCATTGTTTCATTATTTTCCCTCTTATACTTCATTTGACGAAGGTTATTGGGAAACATACAAATTTGTGAACCAGATATTTTGTGAAGAGACATTAAAGTATGCTCATAATGATGATATTATCTGGATTCATGATTATCAGCTTTTGCTTTTGCCCAATATGATAAGAGAAAAATTGCCCAATGCTAGTATTGGCTTTTTTCAGCATATACCATTTCCTTCATTTGAGATTTTCAGAAACCTACCTTGGAGGAAAGAACTTCTTGAAGGCATGTTAGGATCTGATCTTATTGGGTTTCATACATACGATGATGTCCGACATTTCCTCAGCTCTGTAAACAGGCTTGTAGGACTTGATAATAAGATGGGGGAATTAAGAGTAGAGGAAAGAATCTGTATGGTTGATTCATTTCCAATGGGCATTGACTATAGTAAATTTGATATGGCTGCCAGATCAGAAAATACCATTAAGGAAATTGCTTCTTATGGTGAGTTTCTAGGAAACACTAAAACTATAGTTTCCATTGACAGACTCGACTATTCCAAGGGAATACCTGACAGACTTCTGGCCTTTGATCTCTTTCTGGAAAATTATCCTGACTATAAAGGCCAGGTAACATTGCTCATGATAGTGGTACCAAGTCGTGATCAGGTTGACCTCTATAAACAACTTAAGGTAGAAATAGATGAACTTGTCGGAAGAATCAATGGTAAACACGGTAAAATAGACTGGACCCCGATAAGGTATTTCTACAGGTCATTTCCATTTACGTCCTTATCTGCTATGTACAGATTATCTGACATTGCACTGGTTACACCACTCAGAGATGGAATGAACCTTGTTTGCAAAGAATTTATAGCAAGCAAAATTGATCAGACGGGGGTTCTGATATTAAGTGAAATGGCCGGTGCAGCAAAGGAGCTTTCCGATGCTTTGATTATTAATCCGAATAATCTTCCTGAAATGGCTGATGCCATATATAAGGCACTGATAATGCCTGAGGAGGAACAAATAAGAAGAATGGATGAGCTGCAGTCAGTTGTAAAAAGATATGACATTCATAATTGGGTACAGCTCTTTATGAGAAGTCTGGATGTGGTAAAAGAAAAACAATACGAAATGTCTGTAAAACAATTAAGCAATCAATCTAAACTTGAATTGATTGAGGATTATAAAAAGGCCGAGAAAAGAATTCTTTTTCTTGACTATGATGGTACGCTTGTTCCGTTTAAACAAAATCCTAAACAAGCCAGACCGGATAAAGAATTGTATGGAATACTTGAAGATCTTTCTTCTGATCCCAAAAACAAAATTGTAATCATAAGTGGAAGAGACAGAGACACTTTGGATGATTGGTTTGGGAAACTAAGCATAGATCTTATTGCTGAACATGGAGTATGGCTCAGAGAAGGTCGCCCTTACTGGAGTATGATTGATTATCTTACCGATGAATGGAAGGCTGAAATTTCTCCAATATTAGAAATGTTTGTAGCCAGAACTCCCGGCTCCTTTATTGAGACGAAAGGTTATTCTCTTGTATGGCATTACAGAAAAGCAGATCCTGCTTTAGGAGAATTAAGATCAAGAGAATTGGTTAGCCACTTGCAATTCATTACAACAAACATGAATATTAAAGTGCTTGAAGGCAACAAAGTGGTTGAAGTTAAAAATGCCGGCATTAATAAAGGTAAGGCAGCCTCAAGATGGCTCAATGAATCTTTCAACTTTATTCTTGCCGCCGGAGATGACTGGACAGATGAGGACACATTCAATTCTATGCCTGATTCTGCTTATACATTAAAAATAGGAAATACACCAACTTCGGCGAGGTTCAATCTTCATGAGTGTGGCCCTGAGTATTGCTCTGAAATGAGGAGTTTGCTTATTACACTTGCTCAGGAAGGGCACCAGATAAGGCGTAAAGTTTTAAGTAATAAAGCTGAAAGTTAAAAGTTGAAAGTTAAAAGCTAAAAGTTGAAAGTAAAAGTAAAGGTAAAAGTAAAGAGGCTTACGCCTCTTCATTAACTTTTCACTTTCAACTTTTTACTTTTAACTCACAGAAACGTCGGCAAATCTAGTTTCTTAGCAATCTTAAATGCAGCATTCAATTGGCCTACATGGCTATAAGCCTGAGGGAAGTTCCCCCACTGACTTCCTGTGCTGGCTTCCACATCTTCACTAAGTAAGCCCAAGTGATTTTGAAATCTCAATAACTTTTCAAACTCTCTTATAGCATCCTCCGTTCGCCCCACCATTGCCAGTGCTTCCACATACCAATATGCACAGATTAAAAAGGTAGATTCCGGCATTCCGAAATCATCTTCATGTTTATATCTGAAGAATAATCCTTCATCTGTTTTAAGACCTTCTTCCAGCGCTATTAAATGCTTTCTTGCTCTGTCGGAATTGGGATCCAAATATCTCATGGTTATTAACTGTAAACAGGAAGCATCAAGGTTTTTGCCACCTACAGCCTGAGTATAAACTTCCCTTTCAGGATCGTAACAAGCTTCTATCTGCTTTATGGCAAGCTCTTTAAGAATTGTTGCCTTTCTTATGATCTCTTCGTTCTTGAAATATTTTCCGATTTTAAGAGCAGAACAAGCTCCAGCCCAATGAAATAAAAATGTATAACAGTGCTGCTGAGCAATATGCCGGAACTCCCAAAGGCCGGCATCGGGTTCATACATGGTGTCTTCTATTTTTCTCAACGTATGGTTGATAAGTCGTTGGGAATAATACCTTCCTCCTTCTGAGAATCTGGTATCTACATAGAGTGGCAGCAAAGCTACGAGCACCTGGCCGTATACATCATTCTGAATATGGGTATAAGCATCATTTCCTACCCTTACAGGTTTATTATTTTCTCCATATCCATGCAAAGGCAATTCCCTCTCAATCAATGCTTTTCTACCTGTAATTGAATATAGAGGCTGATATCGGTCAGTTTCATTGATTGTGATATTTTCAATATAGTGAAAATATCTTTCCAGTTCTTCAAAGTGACCAACGTTGTGGAAAGCATTTAGGATATAATAAGTATCTCTCAACCAGCAATAGCGGTAGTCCCAGTTACGGGTAGTTCCGGGATATTCGGGTAAACTGGTCGTCCCTGCAGCTATAATAGCGCCAGTATCTTCAAACTGGTGAATTTTCAGACATAAAGCAGACCTGATAATTTGCTCCTGATAAAAAATTCCAATGCTTGTACTCTTCACCCAGTTTTGCCAGTATTTTACTGTCTTCCACAAAAAATCTTCTGCTGTTTCCTCCAAAGGAGCTTCAAGAGGTATCCCATAAGTAAGAATTAAATATTTAGCTTCATTCAATACAAACGAACTTTCATCAGCAATAAAATTAAGAGCTATATTTGTCGTTAACCTGATTTGCTGAGACAGCCCTATAAATCTTATATGACTGCTTCCCTGGTATGCTTCAGGAACCAGCTCTCCATATTCACCAACTGGCTTGCAGGAAACCTTTACCCTTGGAGAACCTGACAAAGGTTCAATTTTACGCACCAGCATTAAAGGTTTAAAATTTCTTTCATACTGATAAAATCTCGGAGCGAAATCTGTGACCCTAAACCTGCCTTCAGAACACTCAAAATCCGTCACAAGGACGTTTGTGTTTTCAATATACTTTTGACTGGATACAAAATTTTCTTCATGTGGGAGAATAGAAAATCTGCCTCCTTTATCTTTATCCAAAAGTCCTCCAAAAATAAAACTACTGTCAAACTGCGGCCAGCACATCCAGACAATATTTGCAGTTTTATCAATATGAGCCATAAACGCACAATTGCCTATAATGCCCATTTCGTAGGTATGCCTTTTCCCCATATATTCTTTTTAACTCTGATAAAAAATCTTATCTGTCTAACCTGAAAATTGGCTTATGGTTTGAATCAATTTAATCCCTCCTCACCAGAAACACAATAAACCCACTGACAATCAAAACAATAAAAACACAAAACCATTATATAAATTAAATTTATTTACTTTCGGCACAGTAGAAGGATCAATATACTGAAAATACCCTGTCAATAAACTAAAATTTAATTATTTAAATTTAAAATTGTATTTTAGATACACTAATTATATCAGGAATTCAAATCAAATTTATACCTGCGGTTTTCCCCGCTCGTTAATAGAAAATAAAATCACCTCCTATGTATAAGAATTGTCTACTTTTTATTCTCCTCTGTTTATCCTTTTTGAAGACAACTGCCCAAAATCAATTAGAAATCCCGGGCATAAGCACTGATAAAAAGGGTCGTAAAATTCTTCGTAATACAATTAATGTTAAACTAAAACCTGGAATATATGATTCGATAAGAACCGGGAAACTTAATCTGGAACCTGAACTAAAAAAAATATTAAAACAAGCCGGAATACGAGAAGTAAAAGCATTGTTTTCCGACCTTGATATACAGCCTGACCACAAACGAAAATTCAGTTCCGGAATCGAAAGACTTCATAGAATACATTATTCTGCAGATTATAGCATAGAAGATATGATTGACCTGCTCATGCGCACGGGATATGTTGAATATGCAGAACCAGTATTTGTGGAAGAAATGCTCTATCTACCCAACGATCCAAAAGCTCAGCCTTATATTAATCAAAACGACACAAGTCTTTTTTATCTTTCCCGGATAAAAGCGTATGAAGCATGGGATATACACAAGGGTGATACCAATACTGTGATAGGCATAATTGATACAGGGGTAAGGCCCACTCATGAAGACCTTAAGGACAATATAAAATATAACTGGAATGATCCTATCGACGGAGTCGACAATGACAATGACGGTTATATTGATAATTTTGCCGGATGGGATCTGGGAGATAATGATAATAATCCTACAGCAAGCGGTTCACCTCATGGAACATCTGTAGCTTCTATTTCCTCTGCAACTGGAGATAATGGAAAGGGAGGAATAGGGACAGGGTTTAAATGTAAGTTTATGCCTATAAAAGCATCTCCTACAAATGCAGGAGGCGCTATAGCCTATGGATACGAAGGCCTTGTATATGCTGCCAGACATGGTTGTAAGGTAGCAAATCTCTCATGGGGAGGTAGTGGTGCATTTTCTCAAACCAATCAAGACATTATCAATTATGCAGCCTTGGAAAAAGATGTTTTGATCGTTGCAGCTGCTGGTAATACTAATAAAGAACAGGATTACTACCCGGCATCTTATGACAATGTGATGAGTGTAGCGGCTTGTGATACTGCATATTCCCCCTCTGCAGGTAAACTAATTGAAATAAGAAGATTAACTTACAGCACCTATGTAGATATATGTGCTCAGGGGATAAATATAACCATAGCTTCCAACAATGGAGACAATGCATACACAAGAGATTTAGGGAGCTCCTATTCAACTCCAATGGTTGCGGGGGCTGCTGCAATTGTAAGATCCAAGTACCCCCAACTGACAGCCATTCAGGCAGCAGAACTTTTAAGAGTAACAGCAGATGTGATGGATACCTTCCCCGAAAACCTTGAATATAAAGGAAAGATGGGAAAAGGAAGATTAAATATGTACAGAGCCCTAACCGATTCTGTTTCACCTGCAATAAGAATTGCCGGATACAAATATAAAGGTCAATTCGGAACTTATACCTATAGTGGAGATACAGCGACTCTTTCCTTCAAATTCATTAATTACCTTCAACCATCTTCTGCTAATTTAGATGTGTCCTTATCATGCGATGCTCCTTATATTCATGTCCAGGATAATAAAATAAGCATAGGGGCTTTAAATACCCTTGAGATGATAGAGAAAACTGATGATGTTTTTTCTATTACTATTGATGAAAATGCACCCAACAATGCTATGATTAAATTTCGCCTTGACTTTCAAGACCCTACAACTAACTATATAGATTACCAATATATTACCTTACTCATCAACCCAGATTACAGAGTTATTGATACAAATCAGATAAGTTTTACAGTTGCTGGAAATGGCCGACATTGCTATAGTGACAAGGATAATACCAGGGGAAAAGGTATGGTTTATAAAAACTCTTCAATGATTTATGAAACGGGTTTAATGATTGCAACTGATAAAAATACAGTTTCTGATTGTGTACGTTCAGAACCATATAATGTTGATCAAGACTTTGAAGTGACAAGACCAATTAATTTTGTTAAACCTATACATTCTAATGAAGAAACTTATGCTGAATTCCAGGATATGAGGTCCACAGGCACTAAAGTAAAAGTAAAACAGAGAACTTATGCCTGGAAAAATAATCCGGATGATAACTATGTAATAGTTGAATATAAAATTCAGAATGCTTCGGATAAAACCATAGATACGCTTTACACAGGTTTATTCACAGACTGGGATATTAATGAATATAACTACAATAGAGCAGACTATGACTATACTGATAATATCGGCTATTGCTACAATACATTTCTGAACGGCCTATATGGTGGTATATCAATACTTACAGAAGACAATCCGATTTGTTTTTCAATAGATAATGGTAATGTTGCGGGAACAATTAATCCGAATGACAATATTAATGGTTTTAGCACACAGGAAAAGTTTTCAACTTTATCCAAAGGTATAGGTCGGAAACAAGCTGGAGCGAGCGGAGCAGGCTATGATGTTTCCCAGGTAGTAGGTGTTTCGCTTTACAATATGAAAGCAAATGAAACAAGAACAATCGCATTTGCATATGTTGCAGCCAAAGATTTATATGATCTTAAAATGAGTTCACGAGCAGCAAGAGCTAAATATTATGAAATTAAGAAGAGCCCTTTACCTGTTGTACAAAGCAACTATTCGTTTTGCAAAGGTCAACAGACTGATATAACAATAAGCCCTACCAATGGTAACACCTTTAATTTTTATAAATCTCCAGGACCTCCCAATTTGTTGTTTACTGGTAAAGAATTTCATATTGAAAATCTTACCAAGACTGATACTATTTTCATAAGCAGTATTGATTCACTATTTGAAAGCAACCTTGCCAGAGTAGCATTGAACTTCCATGAAAGCAGTCAGGCTGACTTTTCTGTAATACCTGATACTGTAATAGACATCAATTCCAGAGTTTATTTTGTAGATCAGAGTTTAAATTCGGTAAACAGACTATGGGATTTCGGTAATGGTAATAATTCCACTGCATCACTGGCTTCATATACTTACGATACGCCTGGAAATTTTGATGTAAAACTGATTGCAGAAAATAGTTACGGATGCAATGATACCCTTATTAAAACAATAACCGTGAGAGTAGCAACATCTATAAATGCTTTAAATGACGGACTTGTAAATATTTATCCTAATCCTGTTGAGAATTATTTAACGTTAAATTTAAGTCAACTTAGCAGTGCTTGCACGATTTCAATAGTAAATGTACTGGGTGAAGAAGTATATACAGAATATCTGGATACACAGTTTAGCAATAAAGAAGTTAATACAAGAAACCTTACTTCAGGTGTTTACTTTTTAAAAATTGTTTCAGGAAATATGATCTTGACAAAAAAATTTAATAAGCTATAAATTCTGAGACAATTTCAAGATATTTAGCCTCCCACCAATAGAGTGGTAGGCTTTTGTTTTTTTTATTATGAAAACTATTCAGGCAGAAATACTTACCATAGGTGATGAAATACTCTATGGACAAATTACCGACACCAATTCTCAATGGATTAGTGAGCAGCTTACTTCCATAGGAATAAAGGTAATTAGAAAAACATCTGTAGGTGATGAAGGAAGTGAGATGGTCAAAGCCATTCAGGAAGCAGAGCTTCGGGCAGACCTGATTATTATTACAGGAGGACTTGGACCAACCTCAGATGATCTCACCAAACCTGTTTTAACTCAATACTTCAACACTAGGCTCATTCTTCATGAAGAAGCGCTAAAAGATCTTACTGCATTTTTTGAAAGGCGAGGCAGGGAACTTACCGAAATAAACAGACAACAGGCATATCTTCCTGCAAGCTGCACTATTATCAGGAACTATTATGGTACAGCCCCTGGAATGTGGTTTGAAAGAAACGGAAAAGTTCTTATTTCAATGCCAGGAGTACCATATGAGATGAAAGCTATGATCACAGAACAACTGATACCCAAAATCAGAGCTTTTTTCAACCCTCCTGTTATCATTCACAAAATGATCCGCACCTCTGGCATTGGAGAATCCTTTCTCGCTGATAAAATCAAATCATGGGAAGAGAGTCTCCCTTCTTTCATTAAACTTGCTTATCTGCCTTCTCTGGATGGAGTAAGACTCAGGTTGACAGCAATTACAGATAAGGAAAAAGAAACCGAAACAGATAATTTTCTGGAGAAAGAACAAGAAAGACTTCGCGAAATCATTGAAGACTATATATATGGATATGGAGAAGACAATCAGGAGCAAGCATTGGGCAAATTACTAATAAAACATAAACTGACTATCGGATCCGCTGAAAGTTGTACAGGAGGAATGGTATCTGCAACAATTACCTCCGCACCTGGTAGTTCAGAATATTTCAAAGGCGGTATAGTTTCTTATGACAATGAAGTTAAAATAAATGTACTGGGAGTAAAAAAAGAAACACTTGCAGAATATGGCGCTGTGAGCGAAGCTACAGTAATAGAGATGGTTAATGGAGTACAAAAACTACTAAAAACAGATATTGCCGTGGCTACCACTGGAATAGCTGGTCCCGGAGGAGGATCAGCAGAAAAGCCGGTAGGAACCATATGGATAGCGGTAAGGATAAAAAATAAAACCAAAACCAAGAAACTTCAATTGGGGAATATTAGAGAAAATAATATAAAAATGACTACCTACGCCGTTTTCAACCTGATCAGGGAAACTTTGCGGGAAAAGAATTGAGAAAACCTTCAAAAATATTAACTTTGAACGGATTTGAAAGTTTGATTCTAAAAAACTGAAGGTCATTTTAACTTAACAGGCTAATAGTAAACAGCTTTTATGGCATTAGTAGAAATGGTGATGCCCAAAATGGGCGAAAGCATCATGGAGGGGACAATACTCCGTTGGTTAAAAAATGTGGGAGATAAAATCGAGCAGGATGAATCTGTTCTTGAAGTAGCAACGGATAAGGTAGATACAGAAGTTCCGGCAACTGCTTCCGGAGTTTTGAAAGAAATACTTGCCCAAAATGGAGAAGTAATTCCTGTTGGAAAACCAATTGCAATTATTGCTACTGAAGGAGATGACCAAAGCACGGCCCCTGCTGTGCAAGCAACACCCAAGGAGACTACATCAAATTTAACGACACAAACATCTGTTGTCAAAAATGAGACACCAGCTAAATCGCATATCTCCAACGGAGAATCTTTGAGATTTTACTCTCCACTAGTCATGAACATTGCCCGTCAGGAAAATGTAACCATGGCAGAACTGGAAGCCATCAAAGGTACAGGCAAAGATGAGCGCGTTACTAAAAATGATATTCTTGATTATATCCAGACTAGGAAAACCTCTACGGTAGCGTCCTCTGAGAAACAACAATTTCAAGAAGCTCACAAGAATGAACAGAAAAAAGAATCTGCTCCTCTGGACCAGTTAAAACCCGCTCAATCATTATCCGGCAATTTTGAAATTATCGAAATGGACCGCATGAGGAAAATGATAGCAGACAGAATGGTTGAGTCTAAAAGAATTGCTCCTCACGTTACCTCATTTGTAGAAGCCGATGTCACCAACATCGTATACTGGAGAAACAGAGTGAAGCAGGAATTTATGGAAAAAGAAAATACTGCTCTTACATTCACTCCAATCTTTATTGAAGCTGTAGTCAAAGCTTTAAAAGATTATCCTATGGTTAATGTATCTGTCGACGGTGATAAAATTATTGTGAAGAAAGACATTAACATAGGCATGGCTGTAGCCCTTCCTAGTGGAAACCTGATTGTTCCTGTAATCAAAAATGCTGATCAGCTTAATATCATTGGGTTGACCAAAAAAGTAAACGACCTAGCAAAAAGAGCAAGAGCAAATAAACTTACTCCAGACGATCTTTCAGGCGGAACTTATACAGTATCAAATGTAGGCTCTTTCGGAAATATGATGGGAACACCAATTATTATGCAGCCACAGGCGGGTATACTTGCACTTGGTGCGGTTATTAAAAAACCTGCTGTTATTGAAACACCTCAGGGTGATACATTAGGTATCAGACATATGATGTTCCTCTCTCACTCCTACGATCACAGAGTAATTGACGGTTCCCTCGGAGGGATGTTTGTAAGAAGAGTAGCAGACTATCTTGAACAGTTTGACATAAACAGAAGAGCTTTTGCATAAAGCAACACATCTGATTGATATTCAAATAATGCAGACTCCTATGGGTCTGCATTATTTTTTTAGGTATCCAATTAAATGAATTCTTCGATGTAAATTTTTATATTTATCCTTCTTTAAATTGCTTAATAAGTAAACAATGTTTATGAAACAAAAAGCCAAACTATTATTCTTCACCTGCCCGGAAAAAGACACCCCATATGCATTGCTTGGAAGAAGAATAAGCAAAGAAGGCGAAGAATACTGGTGGATTCCAGGAGGTGGTGTGGAAGAAGGTGAAACCCTATTTCAGGCAGCAGCAAGAGAATTATCGGAAGAATTAATTCCTACAAAACAAATAACTGATACTATAAGCAAATATCAGGAACTAGCCACTAATCCTCCTTATATACAATATTCAACAGGCAGTTCAGATAATTACATTTTCTTTATACAGATCCAACACTATAGCGGAATTCTGGAAGATAAAATCGGAATAGTTGATGAATTTGAAGAGCTTAAATGGTTCGATCTGAATAATATCCCACCAACCATGTCAAGGGAATTCATTCATCTTAAAGATTATCTTACAAAAGAAAAGATAGAAGCATTTATGCAAAACTTTGATTATACAAGATTCTTATAAACATTCAACAGAATCAAATACGCAAAAGGTGAATCCAGTGAATACCATACCTAAAGATGTTTATGAAAAACAGCTTAAGGCATTTATTGAAATAAAAAACAAAATTGAAAAAGATCAAAGTCTGACCGGAACCTTCCGATTACTTTCGGCTATTGCATTTCTGGCTTGTCTTTATTTTATGATCCAGGATGCAAATACATTCAATGTATTTGGCTCTGCGGCTTTACTCTTTGTTTTTATTGCGTTTGTAATAAAGAGTCTTAACCTGAAAATAAAAAAGAAATTCTATACCACCTTAATAGACCTGAATCAAGGGGAGTTGAATGGGCTTAAAGGAGACCATTCCTTTTTCAAAAATGGAAATGAATATATTAATCCTTCCCACCCCTACTCCTACGATCTTGATTTATTTGGTGATGCTTCCTTTTTCCAATCCATAAACAGGACTTGCCTTCCTGAGTCTTCATTCCGACTTGCTTCAATTTTATTAGAACCACTCAGCAACAAGCAATCTATTCTGGAAAGACAGGAAGCAATTAGCGTTTTAAAAGATAAAGTTGAATTCAGGCAATACTTTTATGCACATGGCAGTGAAATAACCAATGAAGAAAGTTCACAAAAAGCATTGTTGAATTGGCTTCATTTGAAATCAGACATTATAACAGGTTTTATAAGAATAACATCTTTAACGACCCCTTTCATCTGTCTGGCTTTAATAATCTCCTCCATATTTGTGGACGGTCTCTGGACCTATATAATGCTCATTGTTGCATTTCATTGGGCAATATATGGGATAACTATTAAAAAGGTCAATGCATACCATCAGATTATAGGTAAAAAGCATAATTACCTTTCAGGATACCAGAAAGTCTTGGAACTTATCCGCAAAGAAGATTTCGACAATGCAACTTTAAAATCTTTTAAAACCAAAGCAGAAGAAGCACACATTGCTTTCACCAGTCTAAAAAAACTTTCAGGTATGTTTGATTACAGGCTCAATGGTTTATTCGGTCCTGTAATGAATTCATTTTTCCTCTACGATTTTCATTGTATCCATGCATTGGAAAAATGGAAAAAAGAACACCATGAACAAGTAAGTCAATGGTTGAATACCTGCGAGTATCTTGATATCCTGAACAGTCTGGCAGGCTTTGCCTTTAACAATACGAAATTTATATTCCCAATCATTTCAGAAGGCAAACCAAGAATTTATTTCAAATCGCTAGGACATCCGCTTATTCCTGAATCTAAAAGAATTACCAATGATTTTGAACTGGGATCTTCACAAAATCTAATGATAGTGACAGGTGCGAATATGGCTGGCAAAAGTACTTTCTTAAGAGCTGTAGGTTTAAATGCTTTACTAGCCCAGGTCGGTTGTCCTGTTTGCGCAATTCACGGAGAAACATCAACACTTGATATATATTCAAGTATGCGAACTTCAGATTCTTTAAAAGAGCAGACTTCCTACTTCCATGCTGAATTAAAAAGACTTAAGCTTATCATTGACTTAGCACGTAAGGGTGCTCCGTTATTGATTCTTATTGATGAAATGCTTAAGGGCACAAATTCTGATGATAAGCTTACAGGATCTATTGCGATGGTTGAAGAATTAAAAGATCTGAATTGCGCTTCTATCATTGCAACTCATGATCTAGCTCTGGGAGATACTGAATTAAAATATCCGGATAAGATCTGTAATTTCTGCTTTGAAAGTTTAATCGAAAACAATGATGTAACTTTTGATTACAAAATGCGACAAGGGAAAGCAACCAATAAAAATGCTACATTTCTTATGAAGAAGATGGGAATTATCAGATAAAGAGAAATATTATATCTCCTTCAAAAAGAATACTTGAGTTGAATATCATTTCTGTGACTACCTGTCCGGCAATGATTCTCTCAACCAACTAAGCTTTAAAAACCAACATTTTAGACCCAAAAAAATTGGATAAAACTGTTGTACCAGTAGCTACAACCTGAGCAAAAATTTCAGAGACGTGATAGTTTTCCACTAAAAAATCAAGAATAAACAGATTCACTGCCAATGAAAACGAGTATAAAAGCAAATATTTCATAAAATAACTTTTATTCGCTTCATCATCCCTTGAGAAGGTCCAGTTTTTATTGATATAAAAACCTGTTACAAGTCCGGTTAAAAATCCTATTGTAGAGGCTACCAAATAATGAATTTCAGTAAAATTGATCAACGCTATAAAAATAACATAGTTTACTGCAGTACAAATACCTCCTACTACTGCAAACCGAATAAATTGATCCTTAAGCTTTGTACTTATCATAAATTAAGATTCGCACATTGTTCAAATGTAACAGTCCTTTAAAAGCTCAAATTTAACATTAAAACCTGAAGAAAATCTGAAATATTATAAAAAAGAGGTAATCAAACCTGCAAAAAACATCAAACCACTAAAAGTCAACTCACTAACGTTTAATATTATGTAATAACTAAAGGTTCTTTCTTTTATTGTTTAGCTTACTAAAAACTCTTCAAATATATTTTTCAATCAATTACACTTACAAGTTTTGAGAGACATTCGAAATGTTGTTGAATATTAATTTTACGAGTTAGTTTTTTTTGATATTTTTACAAATTGTTTTTTTTCTTAGAAAAAACAGAATTTTGTATAAATTTTTCATTAAAAAAAATATCATGAGATTAGGTCTACCGTCTAAGTTTAGATTTTTAGACAAATATTTTTCAACGAACCAGTCGTTTATACTTTTAGATATTGGAGCAGGAAATCATTCTGCTGCAAATACAAAAAAATGGTTCCCTAAATGTGTCTATCATGGAGTAGATAGAGAAAAGGATTACAATAACAGTGAAACTGATCTTAAATTAATGGATCAGTTTTATGAGATGGATCTTACCCTGCTAAATTTTCATAATATCCCTGATAATTATTATGATGCCATAATGATGGCGCATGTAATAGAGCATTTGCCAAATGGTACGGAAGTTATAAAAGCATTAGTACCTAAACTTAAACCTGGAGGACTTATATATATTGAGTACCCCGGTATAAAAAGTACTACATTGCCAAGCAAGAGGGGAACCCTTAACTTTTTTGATGACAATACACATTGCAGAATTTACACAAAAGTTGAATTGTACAACACATTAATGTCTGCTTCCTGCACACCTATTAAAGGAGGAACAAGACGCGATTTTCAAAACATGCTTCTTCTACCCATAAAGTTATTTCATAATAAAATAAAATACGGATATGTAATGGGTAGTGTATTTTGGGATTTACTTGGTTTTGCTGAATTTGTGTTAGCCAGGAAAAAATAATATTTTTTGCTAAAAAAAAGATAAAGTTGCTATTACAAAAAGTTGGCTTTATTACTAATTGCCATATTTGTAACACACCTAAAATATGTTCACAAATACGTAATTTCATATTATGCAAAATATAGCCGCTCAATATATTACTAACAGGAAATGGTACGGGTTTTAGTATCAGAAAAAACAGCTAGCTTGATTCTATTGCTATTACATATTGTGCAATAACACAGTCCCTAACATAGATTTTGTTTGGGTCAAGTTGATTTAAGCTATCTAAAAGTCAGTCAAATTATCTACAATCACTATAGGTATTGCAGGCTCCTAATCTTGCTTTAATTTTGAATTATGATTTAGGCAAAACTTACAAGTAATTAAAACATTGCTCCTCCTACATCGATTACACAATCTACAAAAAAAGTATAAGGTGAATTATAAGTATATTTTGGTGCTAATGGATAAATAGTTAAAAATTTCCCTATCCTTGAATAATAGGTTATATAGTTAAAAGCATAATTCCCATTAAACTCCCCTTCTTTTTCCTGCGCTTGATACCATACCTTTACAACCCAGTTAGACCTACAACCGGACAAGCTCAATACTCATATATCATATCCGGCTTTCCATTTTTATAAATCTTCCACTCTCCTTTCATTTCGCCATTGACATAGTTTCCAGAAGATTCAATTTTTCCATTTTTATAAAACTTTGCAGGACCTTCTTTTATGCCTTTATCGTAGGAGGCTTCATGCAGTAACTTACCTGCTTTATCATAAAAATACCAGATGCCTGTAGCGGTACCAAAGGAATACATCCCCTTATCTTTTACTTTTCCATTCTCATAATAGGTTAACCACTCTCCTTCCTGCAACCCCTCTTTATAAGGACCTTTTCTGAACAACTTACCTGACGGATAATATTCGTATGCTGTATCTTCTTCCAGACCCTCCTTCCAGTTTTCCAGTGTGTTCAGCCTTCCTTTAAAATCATAACGTTTTACTTTACCGTCAAGCACACCATTGTTATAGATCTCCTCAGCCATGATTGTGCCGTCCTTATAATAAAATTTCCAGGAACCGACTTTCTTTCCGTCTTTTGCTGTGCCTTCAGCTTTAACCTTTCCGTTATCATACTTTTCCACCACAACTTCCTGAGCATACGACAACCCACTTGCAAGAAGTAGTATTGCTATCATTTTAAAGATCTTCATCTTCTCCCTCCACATCATAGTTTCTAATATCTTTTAACTTTCCCTGTTCATAGTACCTCCAGACCCCTGAAAGCTCATCTGATTTGTAAGCTCCTTCTGCTTCGAGTTTGCTGATATCCGTAAAAAACTTCCATGTACCGGAGCGAAGTCCGGCCTTCATTTCTCCTTCTCCTTTTAAGACTCCGTTGGTATGATAGTATTTCCATTTGCCTTCCGGTAAGCCATTTTTAAAGGCACCTTCTGCAGACAGCTTTCCGTTTTCATGATAGCTTTTGGAATATCCATTACCACCTTTCACACCACTTTTAAAAATGACTTTACCATCTCTGAAATAAACATCACCAGAGTTCACCAGCTTACCTTTGGCCCACTGACTTTCTTCATTAAGCTGACCATTACTCCAATAGGTTTTCCAGGTTCCGTCTTCCTGCCCTCCTACATAGTTGCCTTCAGACTGCAGTTTACCATTCTCATAATACTCTTTCCACGGTCCTGTTTCAAGTCCAGCCGAATATTCACCCTGAGATTCAATGATACCATTTTCATAAAAGGTTTTCCATAATCCGTCTTCCAATCCGTTAAGAAAATAACCTTCCATGGATTTTTTACCTGATTCAAAAAAACTCGTCCACAATCCTGATTTCACGCCATCTTCAAAGGACCCTTCACTGGCAATTTTACCATTGCTATAATATTCCTTCCATATGCCTTCCTGTTTACCATTCACATATCCACCTACTGCTGCAAGTGTATCGGTATCATAAAACTCCATCCAGTCACCTTCTTTTTCCCCGTTAATATAATAGCCTTGGGAAAGAATATTTCCATTTTCATGGAATTCAGTCCAGAGACTGTCTTCCAATCCTGCCTTATAATAACCCAATGCTACAGGAAGTCCATCTTCATCAAACTCTTTATAAAGGCCCTCCTCTTTACCGTCTTTCCAGGTAGTCTCTGCTGAAAGTTTTCCGTTTTCATAGTACTCCGTCATTTTACCATCTTCTTGGCCTGCTTTGAAGGTGAGTTGCATTTTCAAGGTTCCGTCTTCATAGTAAGATTTGGCAATTCCATCCTGAAGTCCATTTTTGTATGGTATTTCAGCAAGGAGTTTTCCTGAAGCATAATAAAACAATCTCGTCCCATTGCCGCCTTTAAATGTACCTGCACTTAGCCCAATTCCCTTTTCATTATAATATCCAGGAACATCCGTTAATTTTCCCATTGTCCAAACCTCATGAACTTTCAATTGACCTCCATCATAGTAGTACTTCCAATTTCCATCCTGCAAATCATCTTTATATGTTCCGGTAGATTTCTTTTGTCCACTTTCAAAAAATTCCTCCCAGGTACCTGTAGCTTTTCCATCTTTATAAAAACTCCTGGAGGCTAGTTTACCATTTTCATGATAAGCCTTCCACTCCCCTTCCTCTTTGCCATCTATAAAGGCGCCTTCTCTTTGCAATATCCCGGAAGGATAATATTTTTTAGTCATCGCATTTTCAAGATCATCCTTATAGACGGATTCATAATAAGGCTTTCCGTTTTCATAATACTCTTTCCATGGGCCTGTTCTTTTACCATCCTTTAAAGCTCCGTCAATTTTAATCAAACCATCCGGATAAAACTCCTTCCATGTTCCTTCTTTTTTATCCAAGATATAAGCGCCATCCACAGAGAGCTGACCATTTGAATAATACTCCTTCCATGCCCCGTCCTGTTTGCCATCAGTAAATTTTCCGTCAACTTTTAATTTTCCATTATTATAATATTCTTTCCATGGACCATGTTCTTTTCCGGTCCTGTAAGTCGCTTCAAGAGCAAGATTCCCACCGGGATAAAAGTTTTTTACAGCACCATCTTCTCGCCCCTGACTATACCCCATTTCAGCTTCCAGAAAACCGTTTTCATCATAAAACTTCCAGATCCCCTGTCTTTGCCCATTCTCCAGCAGTCCTTCTCCTTTAATTTTTGTTTTCTCTTCATCATAAAATTCTTTAGTCATCTGGGCTTTAATACTTTGTGAAATAAAAACCGAGAAGGCTAAAATGAAAATGAATGAAAATGCTTTTCCTTTAATAATCATGGGTAAGAAATATGAGTAACAATAAAACCGGTTTTTAAATTAAATATATCCGGTAAATAATCCAATAATTTATATGTAAACGAATTCATTGCTCCCAAGGATATCTTCCTTTTTTCAAAAAACTATAATTCTCATTTTCAAGGATTTTAATTTTCAGAAACTTCTTTTAAATTCAAACCTTCAACCAACTTTTTAGCTATGTTATTTCATCAGTATTATTTTCGGAATTTTCGGATTCCACTAAACATTAAATGTCAGCTAATCAGGTTATAGCCAATGAGACGCCTGATTTTATTAGTTCTCTGTGGTTTTATAAGTTATAAAGCTGCAGGAACCGGATATCCATTTCCAGCAGGCTCAAGGTCGGTTGGCATGGGAAATACTTCTGTTACAGGAACAGATTTATGGTCTGTTGTTAACAACATATCCGGACTAGCCGGTTTACAAGCCCCTGCTTGTGGAATATATTATGCCAGTTATTTTGGAATAAAATCCCTGAACAAGTACAATGCTGCCGTTGCCATTCCATACAGGCAACTTTGGACCGGAATAAACATTTCAAGATATGGAGATGAAAATTATAACGAAAGTTTCCTTGGACTAGGTCTTGCTCATAAAATCAGGAATGTAAGTCTAGGATTAAAAGCGGACTTATTTCAATTACAGATAACAGAAGAAAAGAATATCCACAAAGTTCTCATTTCCTTCGGTGGTCAGGCCGAGCTTAGCAAGGAGCTGTCTTTTGGAGCATATATATACAATATGAGCCAGGCGAAAGTAAGGAAGGATCTTGAAGAAAGATTACCCACCATAATGAAGCTTGGTATCCTTTGGAAGCCCTCTTCCAAAATCGTGCTTTCAGCGGAAACAGAAAAAGAGATCAGAT
The DNA here is from genome assembly GCF_000775915.1 of Sporocytophaga myxococcoides. Taxonomy (NCBI): domain Bacteria; kingdom Pseudomonadati; phylum Bacteroidota; class Cytophagia; order Cytophagales; family Cytophagaceae; genus Sporocytophaga; species Sporocytophaga myxococcoides. The sequence goes on along the minus strand of NZ_BBLT01000008.1, from coordinate 54,769 downwards.
ATTCCATAAATTGGAAAGCAGGGCTGGAATATACTCCAGTGAAGGGATTCAGAATATGGACAGGTATTAATACATTCCCTTCAAGAGTGTTTTTCGGAGCAGGAATCCGAAAATACAATTTTGAAATAGCTTATGCCGCAGGAACCATGAGTAAAGCAGGATCTACACATCATCTGAATCTAAATTATTTTTTCCGATGATACGATCTGTAGTCATAATCATTTTAATGAGTATACCCATTATCACCTTTGCTCAGGATGAAATCCAGGATATAATGCTGAATGAGCTTACTCCTGCTACCAGTGAAGATGAACAAGAAGCCATACTCAACAATATTTTAGATCTTTTTCAGGAGCCTATAGATCTTAATAAAGCAGAACGGGAAGACTTACAAAAAATAAATTTTCTCTCTGAGCAACAGATTGAAGGAATTTTAAAACACAGAACCATATCAGGCCGATATGAATCTATCTATGAATTGCAGGTCATTGAGGAACTGGATCCTTTAACTATCAAAAAACTACTATCTTTTATCACCGTTGTCTCTTCTGACAATTCATGGAATGGTTTATTTGCAAGAATTTTCAACAATCCTGGAGATTTGATAATCAAATACGAAAGAAGCCCTGACAATAAAAAAGGATACTCATCCAGTGCATCAGAAAGTACAAAGTATCTGGGACAGCCATACAAAACCTACATCAGGATAAAGTCATCTAAAACCAAAGATTTCAGCATTGGATTGATTGCAGAAAAAGATCCTGGTGAAATATACAAATGGGATCCGGATAAAAACTACTACCTTTTCGACTTTGCCTCTTTCCATATTGGTTTATATAACAAAGGAAAACTGAAATCATTGATCGTTGGTGATTACAAGCTGCAGGCAGGACAAGGACTTGTATTCGGGTCAGGATATTATCTTGGTAAAAATGCAGAAGCCATATCAGGAATTAAAAGAGCGGGAAATGGTATACTGGCCAATACATCCGTGACAGAGAGCGGATTTTTCAGAGGAACCGCAGGGAGTTTTGTTTATAAAAGGATAACGATTACAGGATTTTATTCTTCAGTGAAAAAAGATGCTTCTGTTGCAACTGAAGTGTCAGACTCATTATCAAGTGAATATTTTTCTACAGTATATTCAACAGGATACCACAGAACTGCAAATGAGATTGACAAGAAAGCTGCTATTAGCCAAAGAGATGCAGGTTTTACTGTAACATTTCAAAATAAAATACAAAACCTGAATATCGGTTTAAACTTCATCAATTCTCATTTCAGCAAATCGTTCGAAAGAAAAGCCAACATCTATAACAGCTTTGATTTTAAAGGTCAGGACAATACTTGCTATAGTTTAGATGCATCTTACAGATTTTACAACTTTTCTTTATTCTCAGAAGCTGCTGTCTCTCAGGGAGGTGGAAAAGCATTGATAGGAGGAATACTTACAAGTCTGCACAAAAAGGTTGACTTTTTATTTCTATTGAGAAAATATGACAAAGACTTTTATTCCTTTTATGGCAGAGCATTTGGAGAAAACACCACTAACAAAAATGAAACGGGATTTTATTGGGGGGTCAAAATTTCCCCTCACAAAAAGTATAACCTGACTGCATACTTTGACACCTACACTTTTCCTTGGTTAAAATACAGGACTTATGAACCTAGCCGTGGTAATGACTTTAACATACGCTTCATCTATCAACCATCAAAGACAACTCTTGCTTATATTCAAATACGCAAAGCAATTCAAGAGCAAAATGGTTCAAGAACCAATATTACTTATGCTACTGAACCAATCATTGCTGAGACACGCACAATAGGGCTTGATTATAAGGCTAACGAAGTCATTACTCTTACAACAAAAATCATTCAGACAAAGTCCCGAAAAAACAATTTGAATACTAATGGTTATTTTCTTATTCAGGATATAAACTTTCATATCAGGGGTATAAAACTTTGCCTGAGGTATGCCTTATTGGACGCAGAGAACTATGATAACCGTACATATGTTTTTGAGAAAGATGTATTAACGGGATATGCACTTCCAGCCTATTACGGTAAGGGTTCCAGAGCATACCTTGTTTTGCATGGAAGGTTATTAAAACATTTTGGCTATTGGATTAAGTATGGTTATTACATTTATCCTTTTATGGACATGACCGGCATCGGATCGGAAGAAACAGAAGGTAACATCAAATCTGAAATAAAAATTCAGTTACGTTATACCTGGAGATGAAAAATTGCTAAAGTTTATTAAATTCGTAATAAAACCAAAGGGTAGTTTATGGCCGTTTCATTTTATGAAATTCTTGAAATTCCGCAAAGCGCAAGCCAGGAAGACATAAGAAAGGCGTACAGAAAAAAAGCTAAAATCTGGCACCCGGATATAAACAAATCTCCCGATGCACATACAAAGTTTCAACTGCTGAATAAAGCATATGAAACGCTTGCCGATCAACACAAAAGGTTCATTTACGACCAAAGAACAAACACTAATCAGCATACTCATTATCACCAACATACCAATTATCAACAAAGCTATGCATATGGGCATACTTATGCTTTTCAGTACAGTGACCCATTGGAAGTATACCGCCAATGGGCAAAAATAAAAAAGGAACGTACTGAGAAAGAAGCAAAACTGAAATATGAAGAATTTCTGAAAAACCGAGAAAGATTCCGTAATTCCGCTATTTATTACCCCACACTTCTGTTTATTTACCTCGCTACAGCACTCTGTTTCTTCATTGGGCTATTTGTAATCGGCCTTTGTACTTTTCTGATATTTAAGCTTCACTTCATTCTTCTATTCGTTTTATCTCCTTTTATTTGTGCCGGAGTTTATTTCATTAAATGTACCGGAGATTGGTATAAGGAGGCGAAGAGATATTTTTAGAGTTTAAAGTAGAAAGCTTAAGTTGTGAAATTCCTTAGTAGAGACGATATGCATGGCGTCTCTCAATCCGTAAGAGGCGCATTTTAAATTATCAGTAGATTAGGAACAAGGTTCTAAAAACAAAAAAAGGGCTTTCGCCCCTTTATTAGTCATATAAATCGTAATGATTTTCTTCCAATAAAGCTTTATAATGCTCCGACAAAGACTTGCTTTTAAATGTTTGGTAATAATAATTTGTCCTCTCTCCTCCTATTACAACCTGTGTCTTATCCACCGGGTGCGGGCCGCTAACCCCAACATACCACTCTTCTTTTCCTTCTTCAGTCAGACCAGAATACTTATATAAATAATATCTTCCTTCAACTCCTTCTATCTTTTTCACTTTACTATTTACAAGTACAAGATTATCAGTAATCATATCATCCGAAAGAACAGCTGCCATGTCACTTTCGGCAAAATAACTTTGCTTTAGGTATTTTGCAGGAAATAGGCTTAGCTGATCTTTCTCTTTCAGAATATGTAAAGCCTGATTCTATAATACTTATCAGATGCAAGCTTATCAATCACTGAAGGATCAACTTTAATTGCAATGCTTAAAAGTATTCTCACAGCTTCTAACGCCACATAAGAACTTTTCTGTTTTGACAACTCTTTTAATAAACTTACATAAGAGCTATTTTCAGGAAAGTTCTTCATCAATTCAGATGCTGATATCAAGTTTTCTTCAAACAGATATTCATTTGTATTATCGTCAATATTACTTGCCAAATCAGATTTAAAGTATTCTATTATGACCTTTTCATAAGACTTAAAGTAAGACGGACTAATTTTGCTGTTATCTATCAAGGTCGACGCCAAATTATACAGGTCTCCTCTATAGCCTGCATATTTTATGTGCTCAAAAAACTTTGGTAAAAATTCAGCATTCAATTCAAGAGAATCAGACAATGCCCTAAAAAGATTATTGGAGTACGAGCTTTCTGGAATCTTTTCAGCGGTTAATCTTTCAAATACAATATACCCTTCCTTTGACTTTTCTGATGTTGCTGGTTTTTCAGGCCATAATGGTTTTTCAAATCTAACAAACTAGGTGAACAGGGAAAAAAGCTGATTTTGAGTATAAAGCTTCTAGATTTCATATCAAAACTCTAATTTTTAAACTTAATGCTCCAAAGTAGAGCAGGTCATAACTCCAATTTTTAACCAAAAAGCTCTAAATTAAACAGATTTAAACGCCAATTTTTGAGCGGAAAGAAAGGATATCAGCTATAAGAACACTGAATTCGGAAATATTTTAGCAAAAAATTATATCCTGAAGAATAAATGCTAATAATTTTAGTATCTTTACTAATAATTATGGCAGAAAATTCAATTAAGGGAAGAGGAGCTCAGATTAACTCCAAAAATCCATATTTAAAAGATACCTACGTTACCGAACATATTGAAGGATTGGATGAACCTTTATTAAGTAATAAAGCCACTACTTTTCTAAAGGAGCATCCAAAAAAAATAGTAAATAAAATAGATAGCCCTGACCTGAGAGGAATGTACTCCATGAACCCTTATCAGGGGTGTGAGCATGGCTGTACTTACTGTTATGCCAGGAATACCCATCAGTATTATGGTATGAGCGCAGGGCTTGATTTTGAAAGGAAGATCATCATGAAGATGAATGCTCCTACACTTCTTGAAAAGTTTTTTGATCATAAGGATTATACCCCTGAACCTATCATGCTAGCAGGCAATACAGACTGTTATCAGCCAGTGGAAAGGAAAACCGGTATTACGCGCAGATTACTGGAGGTTTTTCTTAAGTATAAACATCCTGTGAGCATCATTACCAAAAACAGTCTTATTCTCAGAGATCTAGACCTGCTAAAAGAGTTGAATGACGATAATCTTGTGCATGTAAATATATCTATTACATCACTTGATGAATCTTTAAGGCAACAACTGGAACCAAGAACTGCCACGTCGCACAACAGGCTTAAAGCAGTTGAAGCGCTGGCGTCTAACGGAATACCTGTAAATGTAATGGTGGCGCCTATTATCCCTTCTCTGAATAGTGCGGAGATACCTGAAATTATTAAGGAAGCTGCAGCAAGAGGCGCCAGTTCTGCTGCTTACACAATGGTCAGACTTAATGGTTCTATCGGAGAAATATTTGAAAATTGGATTCATCAGGCTTATCCTGAGCGCGCTGAAAAAGTCTTAAATCAGATTAAGGAATGTCATGGGGGAACACTGAATGACAGCAGATTTGGCACAAGAATGAAAGGAGAAGGACCAATTGCCGAAGCGATTGCAGACCTTTTTCATGTGTCTGCACAAAAATATCTAGGGGGTCGGAAGATGAAACCTTTAAATCTTGCAGTATTTAAAAGACCTGAAAAGGGGCAGTTAAGTTTATTTTAAATTCCTATTGAGGCTCTCAAATTGCTCCATTGGAATCAAAAATGAATTTTCCTGAATGAGTTGTCGCACTTTTATATTAAAACAAACTTATTTCCTGTTATTTAATGGCTCAAAATACCATTGTAAATTTTAAAAGCCTCCCTATCTATCCAAGATAGCGGCTTTTTTTATTTTAATACCTAAATGGAAACCTTTTTTTTCGATATCAAAATTAAAGAAATCAAGGATCGATTGGAGGAGCGATTGAGACTACACAGTATGCATAGTTGTACAAAAAACACAACCATCTAAATTTCAATTATTAGAATGCCTAAAATTGATATTTTCTTTTTAATTTGAAAAAAAACAAAAATGAAGAAAAAATACATACTACTACTACTTTTATTAATTTCTGTCACCACTTTTGGTCAATATGTTTCTATACCGGATGTTAATTTTAGAGAACATTTAAAAAACAAATATCCCTCCTGTTTCGATAAAAATGAATTGCTCGACACAACCTGTACAGAGATTGTAAATGAAACATCCTTGTATCTGTCTCAAAAAAACATTTCAGATCTTTCTGGCCTTCAGTATTTTAAAAACCTTTCATTTCTCGATTGCGGAGGAAATAAACTTTCCTCTCTACCACCTTTACCAAAAGGTTTAAGTATATTGTTCTGTCCAAGTAATCAGCTTATTTCGCTACCTTCTTTGCCGGGAGGACTCTACAGCATCACATGTTCTTCTAACAAACTTTCAAGTCTTCCAAATCTTCCATACACGCTGGTATCGCTCTATTGCGACAATAACCTTCTTACTACTTTGCCATCACCACCTTCAACTCTTGTCAGACTTTCATGCGATAACAATCTGCTAGAACAATTACCTTATTTTTATAAGGGGCTTGAATGGCTGTATTGTTCAGAAAACAAAATTAGATCAATAAATTCCTTGCCTGAATCCCTTACATATTTAGTTTGTAACTCAAATAACCTGACTGAACTTCCTTCGTTGACAAAAAACCTTGGGGTATTGTCTTGCAGCAAAAATCAAATAAAGAACCTACCTTCACTTCCTTCCAATTTATATCAGCTATACTGTGACAGTAATAATCTGGGAACTCTTCCTACATTGCCAGATGGACTTCAGATATTAAGTATATCCTTCAACCATCTTACAGGTCTACCTAAGCTTCCTGCAAATCTTACGAGTCTGCAAGCTGACCACAATTGTTTTGAAACAATTCCAGAAAATCCCAGACCCGAATTTTTAACCAGATTTGTAGTCACCCCAAACAATGAAAACTGCGAAGCATTTTTAGCTAAATATGTTACAATCCCTGATCCCAACTTCAGGACATTCCTTATATCTAAATACCCATCATGTTTCAATACCAGCCAAAAAATGGATACAACATGCAGTAAAATTACAGAAGTTACACTCCTTGAGGCATCGTCTAAAAATATACAGGATCTTGATGGAATTCAGTATTTTGAAAACTTATACAGACTAAACTGTACGGCCAATAAGCTAAAAGCTTTACCTAAAAAACTACCACCCCATCTTGCATCACTGGACATTAGTAATAATGAATTTGAAAGCTTGCCTGCAATTCCTGAAAATCTATTGCAATTTTATTGCTCGCAAAACAAACTAACCAGTCTTCCCTCTCTTCCACCAAAGCTGACTGCCCTAGGTTGTATCAACAATAGTATTGAAAATCTTCCTGCATTGCCAGATGGACTTACAGATTTTGGATGTAGCAACAACAGACTGGTAACACTTCCTGCCTTGCCACCACTTCTTAAAATTCTTAACCTCAAAAACAACCTTTTGCAAAGTCTCCCGGAACTTCCATCAAAGCTTACTCATCTTTATTGCAATAACAATGAACTGACCAAATTACCTGCCCTACCACCGACTATACAAACTTTGGAGTGTACTTCAAATCGATTAACAGCATTACCAGAACTACCTTCGAAAATTCAATCTGTTATTGCATACAATAATTGTTTTATAACTATTCCTTATATTTCAGGGATATATATAAACGCATCTCCCAACAGACCCGATTGTATCGTTACAGGAATATTAAATGGCTCCCCTATTTCACCAGGAAAAATTTCATATCATAAACCTGGTTATATTCATATTCATGAATCTGGCCATCTAGAAGTTTATAATAGTATTGGATCAATTGTAATAAAACAGTACCTAAGAGAAGGGGATGTTTTAAATGTTGAGAATCTTATTCAGGGAGTTTATCTCTGTGTAATAGACATGGAGATGTTCAAATTTGTTAAAGATTAAGTTCCAAAAGTATTGCAGAACACCTTTTTGTAAAAACCAAAGAAACTACTTTATAATATAGATAGTCTCTCTACACTAAGAACTTTTACACTTCAGCATTTATGTTTTTCTTTAACAGATAAAGAAATTTTGAATGAGATAAACCAACTTCATTCAAAATTTCTTTAATCTTCTATTTATGATTTAACTGCATCTTTACTCATTTCCCAAACCTGAATCATTTTTCCTGTTCTGGAGTCCCAATATTCAGCTTCATCAATAGAAACCTTTAAAAGACCTAAATCCGGATCTTCTAAACCTCCAGGAAAATAAGCTGTTAACACAGGCTTCCAAAGCTCCTGCATTTTGAGCGGATCCTTGACAACTTCAGCTTTACCTGTTACAGAAACAAAGACATTTTTCTGAATATCCGAATATGTAACGTTGATACAACTATTAATCCGAATATCTTCAACCTTTTGAGAGTCAAAGTTTGTAAAGAACCAAACCAATCCTTCACACTCCGTTTGCATGGTGGTCATAGGAACACTTCTAAGACATCCGTTACTTTCAACAGTTGTTAGCATTGCAATTTTGATATCCTTGATCATATCATGCAATTCAGTATATTTTTTACAGGTCACCATATCAAATCTTTTACAGGTCCATTATATTTGTAACAACTAAAAAAGTTTGTTTGTTTATTATTGTATGAAGGATGAAGCGATGAACAAGTCAGAGGTACTGGACCATTTCAGGGAAATATTCTGGGATGCTTTTCACAGGCCAGACTTGAAAACGGAAAGATACTATCAGCTTTGGCATAGGTTAGAGCCAATAAGTGATCTTCTTGCCGGACCTTTGTTTTCTGTTTTTGAAAAGGGGGAATACGATTATGTTTTCCATGATAAAAAAAGGTTCCCCAATATGCATTCAGCAGATGATTTTATGGATTGGTGTATGGAAAAAATTAACCATTACCAGGAAGCGCTGATCGCAGAGGTTCCGAATAACGAACCTGAAAAAAAAGACCAACAGCTTTTATCCTATCAGACAGAAGTAATGATGCAGCTTGCAGAAATGGCTTATTTCTTAAAGACTTCAGAGAATCTCTAAGCTTTGGAAAGTTCTATAAGGGTAATCTCCGGAGGCATTCCTATTCTTCCTGGAAAACCAATAAAACCGAATCCTCTGTTTACATAGATATATTGATTATCTTCTTCATACAGACCGGCCCATTGTTTGTATTTGTACTTAACAGGACTCCATTTTATGCCGGCTGCTTCAATGCCAAACTGAAAACCATGTGTATGTCCGCTAAAAGTAATATCAATATCGGGATATCCAGGTCTTACCTGGGCATTCCAATGACTGGGATCATGTGAAAGCAAAAGCTTTACAGGATACTTTTCTGTTCCTGAATAGGCTTTATTCAGTTTACCATATTTGGGCCAGTTCTCTCCTTTGCCCCAGTTTTGTACGCCTAGAAGAGCGATCTCATCATTTCCTTTCTTCAAAACTCTATGCTCATCCATCAACAGGTCCCACCCCATTCTTTGGTGAGCATTCATTATACTATTAAGATTTTCAGTCCTCTCCTCTCTGCTTTTCCAAGGGACATAGTCACCATAATCATGATTGCCCAGCACAGAAAACACTCCCATCGGTGCTTTGATTTCCTTAAATACTTCAATATAGCTTTCAACTTCCGTAGCTCTGTCATTAACAAGATCTCCGGTAAAGAATACCAAATCCGGTTTTTGATCATTTAACAATTTAACCCCTCTTTTAACGGCAGACTTATTATAAAAGCTCCCAGCGTGAATGTCGGAGATGTGAGCAATTCGAAGTCCATCAAATGAAGAAGGAAGATTCTTTAACTTAACCTTAACCTTCCTGACTCTATAATCATGTGCTCCGAATACAATGCCATAAACCATTCCGAAAAAAGGTACTGCAGCCACTGCAAGTCCTGCCTTTAATAAAAATTCGGACCTATTGATTTCAGCGCCTGAAGCAAGAGGCTGATGATTAACCAGTAAAGATACTTTCTGAAATACCCATTTAAAAAGACGAATAATATCATCAAGCACCAGAAAAATAAAATAAATGAATTTTGTAAAATAAACAGTTACTACACTTCCGAAATAGACAACCTTCATCAGCCTAGTCCACTTTTCCGGACTGGCAGCAAAATACATTAAGCCCGCCAGAGTAAACAGTGTGAAACCCCAGTAAAGTGCATAGATCAGCTTTCTGATTAAAGGAGTGTAAGAGTGAACCAACACTCTTACACCCTGAAATACATATACATCTATAACCAGAAAGATTATTAAAACAATGGACAAAAAACTAAGATTCCGGTTACGCATGTGTGTGTTACTATTTATCTAATAATGCTTTGTTCTCTTCAGTTTCTGAGATATCAATTATTTCCCCTGTATAAATGTGATCAGTGTGTTTTTTCGTATATCCTATTCTGACTTTTAAATTGTCTACAAGAAGATACATCACCGGCACCAAAATCAGAGTCAGGAAAGTAGCAAAGATCAATCCGAAGATCATAGTCCATGAAAGTGGTCCCCAGAACGCTACACTGTCACCTCCAAAGAAAATATGGGGGTTAAACTCCGTAAATAAAGTAACAAAGTCAATATTAAGACCTACAGCAAGAGGAATCAATCCCAACATGGTGGCAGTTGCCGTAAGCAATACAGGAGTCATCCTTGTTTTACCAGCCAGGATAGCTGCTTCTTTAGTAGTATAACCCTGTTCTTCCAGATAGTGGGTAAACTCAACAAGAAGAATACCATTTCTTACTACTATACCACCCAATGCCACTATACCTACTCCGGTCATTACAACAGACATGTCCATTTTAAATATGGAGAACCCTAAGAATACACCGATTGTAGAGAATAGTATTTCACTTAGAATGATAACCGGTTTAGATATTGAGTTGAACTGAGTTACCAATATGAGAAATATCAGACCTATCGCTGCCAGACCTGCAAATCCGAGGAATGCACCGGTTTCTTTCTGATCTTCCTGCTCACCTGTCATATCTATAGATATACCTTCAGCTCTTGGAAAATCCTTGATAGATTTGGTAATCTTACCAACCACTTCATTACCGTTATAACCTGTAAGGATGTTTGAATACACAGTTACAAGTCTCTTTTCATTTTTCCTATTGATACCACCATAGGTATCAGTGAATCTTATTTTAGCTACAGAAGATAAGGGAACCTGACGTACTATACCACCCATATTCATATCCCTGTAGGTTATTTTTGAGTTCATCAAACCTTCGATATCATTTCTCTGAGCGTAGTTGTATCTCAACTGAATCGGATAATCATCTTCGAAATCCCTGAATTTAGAAATTTCGCTTCCAAACACAGCATTTCTGATTTCCATACCAATTTGTCCTGTAGAAAGACCTTCAGCATTTGCTTTTTGTCTGTCTACCTCAATAACAATCTCTGGTTTGTTTTTCTGAACATCAGATTTAAGCTTCTCTATCCCTTCGATCCCTGAATTTTCAAGATACTTGATAAGCTTTTCAGACTCCGAAATAAGTAGTTCATAATTATCACCACTCATTTCAATGTTAATAGGCTTGCCGGTCGGAGGTCCGCCCTGCTCCTGCTCCACTGTAATTTCAGCACCAGGAATACCTTTTACTGCTTCCCTTATTTTATCTAGATAAGTCAGAGACGATTCTCCATTTCTGTCCGCAAAATTTACGAAAGCCACCGTCACCTTTCCTTTGTGTGGAGAAACGCTAAGATCTGGCTGATTTGGATCTCCGGCACCAACAGCTACGTTGGAGATAACTGACTTTACTATCGGATTATTTTCCCCTATTACATTAAACACTCTTTTTTCAACTACCTTAGTAATTGAATCAGTGTATGCCTGATCTGTACCCACAGGTAGAGAGATATAAGAGAAAATAAAATTAGGCTCACTTTCTGGGAAGAACACTACTTTAGGAGTTCTTATAGAAAACACAACTATTGAGAAGAAAAACATTCCTATTGTTCCAAGTAGAAGCCACTGTGGGTTCTTTTTATTTAATGCCCATCTTAATAGTCTTTCATATTTATTCTGGACCCCAGGCCATGTTTTTTCCTGGAAGTTTTTAATAACTTTTGTCAGAACAAATTTATTCAGCAGGAATAACAGGTAGAATGTAACGACCAAATTCCCTATTCCGAATAAACCAGAAAGGTAGAATATTGATGCTAGTGCAATAAAAATGACAGAAGTTATCTTAAACCCTTTAGTAATTTGCCCATGAACATTTGCTTCTTCATGCGGCTTCATAAAGTCTACTGCAAACACTGGGTTGATGATATAAGCTACAAGCAGAGACGCCAGAAGGGTTACTATCAAAGTGATCGGAAGGTAATACATAAATTCTCCGATAACTCCAGGCCAGAAAAGCAATGGAACGAATGGAGCCAATGTGGTCATTGTACCTGAAAACACAGGAAGGAAAACCTCACCTGCGGCTTGTTTGGCTGCCTGTTTAATAGGCACTTTACCATTATCAAATACCCTGTGTGTATTTTCGATAACCACAATAGCGTCATCCACAACAATGCCAAGCGCAAGAAGAAAACCAAAAAGCACAATCATATTCAGAGTAAACCCTGCGCCATCCATTACCATAAAGGCAATAAACATTGACAAAGGAACAGACATAGCCACGAAAATAGCATTGGTTGTTCCCATGAAAAACATCAGAATCACTGTTACCAGTATAAATCCGATGATAATGGTATTAATAAGATCGTGTAGTGTTACCCTTGTCTGATCAGCCTGTTCACCAGTAACTGTGATGTTAACTGATTTAGGATATTTACTTTCCTTCAGTTCTTTGATAAGATCGTTAATCTGATCAGAAACCTCTATTAGGTTCTCCCCACCCATCTTAATTACATTAAGCGTAATTACATTTTTTCCATCCAGACGTGCATAGCTTTCTTTTTCTTCGTAACCATCTACTACCTCAGCCACATCTTTAAGATAAATGACAGCTCCCGATGAAGATCTTATCACCAAATCTTTAAGATCTTTGGGGTCTTCATATTCACCTTTAATTGTAATGGTACGTTTCATACCATCCATTTTCAAGAGCCCTCCTGAAAGGTTAACGTTTTCAGAAGCCACAGCCATTCTGATATCATTCATGGAAACATTCGCAGCTTCCATTTTCATCTTATCAACATTTATCTGAATTTCTCTTTCCAGCGCTCCGATAATATCCACTCTTCTGATACCTTTAATAGATTCGATTCTGTCTTCAAGGTCATCAGCATACTTTTTCAGCTTGTCAAGTTCGATATCACCAGAAACGTTAACGTTCATGATAGGTACCTGAGAAACATCTATTTCAATTACTTCAGGTTCAAACTGTCTGTCAGAAGGCAATTCTGTTTTTGCCTTATCTACAGCGTCTTTCACCTTTTGCAACGCATTAGTAACATCAACGTCGGTTTTAAATTCAACTATAACACTTGAATAATCCTGAATGGAGTTACTTGTAACCTTTTTCACACCGGCAATAGCCTTTACCTCTTTTTCGATAGGTTTGGTGATAAGATTTTCTATATCCTTTGGAGATGCTCCAGGATAAGGAGTGCTGACATACATCTGGGGAAAAACAATTTCAGGGAATTGTTCCTTAGGCAAAGCGAGATAAGTAAAAATACCTGCAATGGTGATGATGATGGTCAATACATATATACTGGTTTTATTGTCTATCGACCAGCTACTGACTTTAAATTCTTTCATCTTTTTGTCTGTTTTAACTGAGCGCTTCAAGCAATGCTTTGAGCTGACTTATTAAAAATGATTTGAGATTATAAAGGGAAAGAAAACTTTTCCTTTATAATCTTATTTAATATTATTAAAATGTTACAGGCTGACCATCTACGATATCCTGATAACCAACAGTAATAAGTTTATCACCTTTGTTCAAGCCTGATAAAACCTCAGCGCTGCTGCGGTATGTTTTACCTGTAGTAATCATTTTTTTCACAGCAACACCTTTGTCTGCAATGAATACATAGTCACCCTGATCTGAATGCTGAATCACATTTATAGGAATAATGATCACATCAGTTTTCTCATAATCTTTAATCTTTACATTAGCGATAAGATTAGCCTTAAGATTTTTAACACCTTTAGCATCCAGTTCAACCTGGAAACTTCTGTTTATTGCATTGACAACGTCACTTACTACAGTTACTTTAGTTTTTGCAGTTTCTTCCACATCCGGGAACGTAAGAATTGCTTCATCACCCTTTCTTATTTTAGATACATAAGATTCAGGTATTTCAGCTAAAATCTTGAATGCACTTGAATTAATAACTCTGAAAGCAGGTGCCCCAGGAGCTGTAACTTCACCCTGGTTAGGGAAAATCTCATCGACAACTCCATCAATAGGAGATTTAATTTTAGTCAATTGATGTTGTTCGATTAAAGATTCTTTTCTTTTCTCCAGGGACTCCTTATTGTTTTTAGCAGATAAATACTGAATTTCAGAACCTATCTTTTGATCCCAAAGTCTCTTTTGTTTTTCATAAACATTGGTAGCAAAAGCAAGCTGAGTATTTACTTCTTCAATTCCTTTTTGAACTATAGCATCATCAATAGAAGCCAGAAGAGTTCCAGCTTTTACATACTGGCCTTTCTGTACATAGATTTTTTCAATAGTTCCGCTTGCTTTGGAAACGAGTGTGATATTTTTATCTGTATCAACTTTGCCCTGTACCTCAACATAGTGTCTGAAAATGCCTGGTTCCAGAGTATCTATTGAAACATAAACAGGTTTAGTCACTACTTTCTTTTTCCCACCAGCTAGAGAAATTTCTTTTTCCAAAGAAGCTATCTTTGTTTCCAACTCCTCATATTGTTTTTTATAATTAGCCAGTTCAGCTTCTTTTTTCTCAAGATTGTTTGCCGACTTGCAGGCAAACATTGCAACTGCCAAGCTTATGTAAAAAAATCCTGCTTTCATACTTTTGGTTATGTTTGTGTTTATATGTCTTTTCATATTATTCAGTTGCTAATGTTCCTAAAGCTTTTTTATAATCAAGTTGTGCTACTAACAAATCATATAATGCATTGTAGTAATTGGTCTGCGCATCTCTGAGAGCATCCTCAGCATTTGTAACTTCAATGTTTGTTCCTACCCCCTCAGCATACTTGATTTTAACTACCCTAGCAACATTAGTTGCTAAATCCATATTTTTCTGTTGCACTTCAAGGGTCCTGATCGCATTGTTTACAGTAATTTCACTCTGCCTAACCTGCATATCTATTGTATTTTTCAATGCAAGTATAGCATTTTCTGTCTTTCTCAATTCCAGCTTCTTTTGTTGCCCCCTATAATGCCTTCCAAAGCCATCAAAAATAGGGACATTCATATTTACACCTAAAAGAGCATACGAATACCATTTGTACTGAAAAAGATTTACAAACTTGACATCTTGCCTGGTATAGCCACCTGTAGCAAAAGCAGAAATACTTGGATAGTAACCCGCTTTTACATTTTTTAGATCCAGATTCTGCAAAATTTTCTGATTTTCCAATAAAGCATATTCGATTCTTTCATTGTAATTAGCTTTAGTTCCCTTTAGCAGTAAACTTTCGGAACTATTTAAAGCAAGTGTATCTGCTGCACGAATAGGCTCCTCAATAGGCATTCCCATTTGGAACTTTAAAAGCATTTTACTGATGTCTAAACCAGAATCAAACTTCGATTTATCGGAAAGTAAATTATTAAGACTTACTTCAAGTCGATCCAGATCTATCTTCTCAATAAATCCATTTTCATACATTTGCCTGGATTGACGAACAGTTGAATCCAGTGTGGCAATGCTGCTATTCAGTCTGTTGATCCTTTCCTGAGTAATCAACACCAGATAATAAGCCTTCGTCACATTATCCACTGTCTGGATTTTAGATTGTTGGATGGTCTTTTGAGCCAGGCTCTGATATGCTTTTGCTGCTTTTAAACCAACAAAATAAGAACCGTCAAACAACAGCTGACTAATAGTTGCACCTGCATCTCCCGAGCTGGGCAACTGGAAAAGGTTTTTTGCAACCAAAACATCTCCACTCACCTCACCGCCGGCTGTTCCAAAGGATGAAGCAAAAGGATTCGATTTAGCAAAAAACATATTACGCAGTTTCGAATTCTCAATCATCGATACAGTACCGTTGATTTGAGGTAAACCAATTGCCTGGATTTCTCCAACCCTTGCCTTTGCTATCTCTGCATCCAGAGTAGTGTTCAGATATGTAGCCTGATGTTCCAATGCATAATCTATACATTGTTTGAGTGTATAACTGCTGTCTGTTTGCGCAAATACTCTTGTTACGCTGCAGAGCAAAGTAAGTAGAAAAATATACCTTGTTTTCATATAAATGTATTTCAATCTTCTTCCTGGATTTTTTTGTATTGGTTAATTAATTTATGTCCTTTTAATGTGCAGATTCCGTGAAGGAAATAATCTATAAACTGCATCTGCAGTTCCTGAATCGGGAATTGTAGTGGAGGAAAAACAGCAATGTTAAATCCAAGTTGAATCTCCTCTATCCTAAGCCTTGCTATCATTTCCACATTGATATCCTGTCTGAAAAGTCCCTGAATCTTGCCTTTATTCAATATATCTACAATATATCCCTTAAGGCATTTTTCCTTATGATCCACCCAGTTTTTATAAGCTTTTGGGAAATATCTTTCGACCTCAAAAAGTATAATTGAATTTATATTCCGAAATGAATCTCTTATATATTCTGATAATTTTATAAGCTCATCTATAGGATCGGCTGCTAAATCAGCAATCTGAAGATAGCTTTGCTCCCTTTCCTTCAGATGATTATTCATTACCTCACAAACAAGCTCATTCTTATCTTTATAATATTGATAAATGGTTTTTTTGGAAATTCCAAGGTTCCTAGCAATCTCATCCATTGTGATGATTTTCACACCGTAACTCAGAAAAAACTCTTCTGCGCCTTTTACTATTCGTTCTTTCATTTCAATGGGCATTATTTCTCCACAAAACTATGGAAACTTTTTAAAGACCCAAAGTTTCCGTGGTTTATTTTTTTTAAAAAAATTATTTTATAATTGATTTTGAATACAAAAGGAATATTAAATTGGTCAAAATTGATTAAAAAGGAATATTTTAACGGGCGGAGATACTACTGAAATGTTTGATTTGAATAGTATTAAGGAACCAATTTTTATTTTGGATCTAAATGGGAAAATCATTGAAAAGAATAAAGCCGGAGATGATTCCTTAGCTTTATTTTTCAAAGAAGGCATTATCAAAAAACCTCTTCATCAGCTATTTGACTTATGCCTGAAAGAGAATACCTCCAAAGACATTCAACTTTGGGGATATTCAAAGTACCTTATTACCTTCCAAAAGAACAATGAAAACAGGGTGATAGGACAATTCAGCCTTTTACCCCAAGAAATGACAAAGAGCACGACTTCAAAAGAAAGAATCAATCTTCAGGAAATCATAGACAATCTACCTCTTAACATTTATCTGAAAAATCCCTCAGGAGAAATTATCTATATCAATCCATATTTTCAAAGGTCAGATTCAGGATTAAACAAAAGCTTTCTTGGACTCACTGCTATTGATTATTTGGATAAAGAAACTGCAACAAAGGTTCAGGCGGAAGAAAAAGAAATATGGAGATCAGGCCAATCGAGGATGACTGAAAAATCCATGATCATTAATGGACAGTCAAAATCATTCCTGACAGGCAAAGTTCCTGCAGCATTTCCTGATGTTGGCAAGGTACTATTATGTTATAGTATTGATATTACCCAACAAAAACAGACGTCTGAAATTTTAAAAAAAGAAAAGGAACATGCGGAAGCTTCGTCTAAGGCTAAAGAACAGTTTATTTCCGTTATTAGTCATGAGATTAGAACTCCTATGAATACAGTGGTTGGCATGACTAATCTATTGTTGCAAAGTCAACACTATCCTGAACAACGAGATTACCTAAACGCTCTTAAGGCATCTTCGGATAATCTGCTAGCCATAGTTAATGACATCCTTGATCTTTCAAAAATAGAGTCAGGAAAAATATTCTTTGAGCAGACCGATTTTTCTCTTCGTAACTTATTAGAAGACCTGAGGAAAACATTTGCTTTCAAGGCGGCTGAAAAGAATGTATTGATCACATTAAATGTAAGCAACGACATTCCCCTTTACCTGAAAGGAGATCCTTTCCGACTAAATCAAATTTTATTAAACCTTATTTCAAATTCTGTAAAATTTACTGAAGTAGGAACCATAGATATAGTAGCAGATTTAATAGAATCTTCCCCAAAGGAGATACAGATATTATTTACAATTAAAGACACAGGAATTGGAATACCAGAGGAAAAACTCTCTTTAATCTTTGAAAGCTTTACTCAGGCAAATCTCGACATATCAAGGAAATATGGAGGTACTGGATTAGGCCTTACTATAACAAAAAAGCTAATCGAACTTCAAGGTGGGAACATAGGTGTTGAAAGTAAAATTAATGAAGGTTCAAAGTTTATTTTTAATCTGAAATTCATCAGATCCCAGAAAACTAAAATAAGGGTGCCACCGGAATCTTCCATAAATAAATTTCAAGGATTGGATAATCTCCGACTTCTTGTGGTAGAAGATAATAAAATGAATCAGCTTGTAGTCCTTAAATTTCTTGAAAAACAGAACATACAAGCAGACATTGCAGAGGATGGCCCTCAAGCCCTGGAGCTGTTGAAAAACAAGGAATATGATCTTATCCTAATGGACATACAAATGCCGGGAATGGATGGCTACAAAGTAAGTGAAATAATCAGAAAAGAATTTTCTGAGCCGAAAAGCAGTACCCCAATTATAGCTTTAACAGCTATGGCGTTGTCTGAGGTCCAGGAAAAGATAAAAGTATATGGAATCAACGATTATATATTAAAACCTTTTAGCCCTGACAGTCTCTTCTCCAAAATAGCTGAAAATGCAGGTAATATAACTAAGGACACAACTCCAATTAAAACTCTTCAACCAGTGATTACAAATCAAAAACACACTGACCTGACTTATCTGATCAATGCATCTGATAATAATGCAAGCTTCATCAAACAAATGATCGAGATCTTCCTTAAGCAAACACCTGATTTCTTAAGTGAATTAAGGACTTTTCATGACAATCAGGACTGGGAGAACTTCAGAAAAGTAATGCACAAAATGAAGCCCACCATTAAGATGATGGGCATTAATGAATTGAACAAAAATGTTGAGTTTATTGAAACTTCAGTAAAGCAACAACAGAATCTATCTGAAGTTTCTTCTCATCTGAGTATCATAGATACAGTATGCCAATCATCTTTTAAGGAGCTTCAACAGGAACTGGAGAGGCTTCCCTGATAAAGCTTTCATCGCATTACTTCAAGCCAGCCTTTGATTTTCTTTTTATTAAGATCAACGACATAATAATAAATTCCATCGGGGTACCCCGCAGGATCCCATGAAAAACCAGGGTCTTCAGATTTGAATACCCTGCTTCCCCACCTGTTATATATTTCTATGCCCTTAAAGTGATATTCGCAGTTACCACCGTATAAATCTGGTATTGTGTAAGTATCATTCCTATTATCTCCATTTGGCGTGATCAGGTTTTTAGGATCAACCTTATCTACCTGAGTTTCACTATCCTTTACTCTTAATGTTAATGTATCATAAACCTGATGTGAATAGACGCAACTACTATCCTTTAACTTAAAGACGACATTAAATACACCTGGATTGAGCTCATCGCAGTCTGGCATCCATAAAAGCGGATTGGCAATAGAATCCTTCCCATTTATATTGGTAAAAAACATTCCCTTATCTTCCAGATTAAAATCAACTCCTGTAGCTGATAAATACATAAAATCAGCAGAATCAAGCCCAATTACATTTATCCTATTTGAAGAGCCAGGGAAAACGTCTATTGTCTTTCCTCCAGGATCAAACTGTAATATAGGTGCAGGGTTTTCAGGGGGAGGTATAATTAAAACCTTTATTTTAAGTGTATCTGTTCGTGGATGGGGGCATCCATCATCGCTTACTACAATATCAAGATCAAATAATTTCTCCTCCTCTATCAGCAATTTATCACAGGGATTAAAAACAAACGGAGCCCTCACAGTATCATTTACACCAGGCCTTAACTGCTGAGGTCCAGGAGGTGTAAAAATTGAAGGAGGTAGATTGGTACTTATTTTGGAAATATGAATATTAGCTGGACGATTTAAAACAGTTGTACTTGAATCGGACAACAAAAGCTCAAAAGCTTTTATTTCATTTAGCTTCACTACAAAAGTATCTCCTCTAAACTCAGTATCAGGCCCTTTAGGCTTCTCTATGTCTACCTTAGGGCCAAGATTTACAGGGCAATTTTTCACAAGGAACTGGTAATCCCGTCTCACCTGCCCTATCTTTCTATTGTTTCTATATTCATCGACAATCATGGAAACAACAAACAGTCTGTTGTTGGCTTCACTCGGATTTACAGACAATACCCCTGTGCGTTGATCTACCTTTAATGCAGGGTTTCCTTTAATCATATTGGAAGCACTATATCCCGACATCCAGATAATAGGATCATAGGGAGCAGGTTTTGGATCTGGCGATACTTCGCCATAAATACTTGCATGGCCGTTTAACGGGGTTACCAGAGTATATACTAATGAATCCCCATCAAGATCATATCCTCCAAAATTAAAAGTATTCATCTGGTTTCTGCAAAAATAATCCGCTACCATATCATCAAAAACAGGAGAGGAATTTACAAATGGCCTCCCGCCTCTTCTAACCGGTGGAAATTCAAGGTAAAAAACCTGACCTGCTTTATCAGGGTCCACAATATTTTTAATTTCCCCATTTCTGCAACATCTTTCCCAAACAATATAATACCCTCCTGGATCATCATAAATAGCAGGATCAAGAAAGATATTGGCTTTATATTTAAGGTTTAAAGTCTCTTGAACCCCTCTCTCCAAAAAATCACATTCTTCGGTTGCATACTTAACCCTCTCATAGTCAATACCCCTAACCAGTTCCTGTGTACCAACCTGTACATTGTCTGACTTTCTGAAAATATTTGTTTTTATTGTAATGTCTGCATCTATTAACCCGGGCGCAGCATTAAGTTTATCGAAATAAAGCCTCATACTGAGCGTATAATTGTAACCTCGATAATGACGCAATTGAAATTCGCCTCCTACAATGTGGCTGGCAAATAGTTGGGAACTTAGGAAGAGAATAAAAAATAGAAAGAAGATCTTTTTCATACTCAAAATTAATATTTCTCGTCTAAAGACAAAGGATAATTCATTATTGTTTAATTTTGGATACCATGAGTAAAAAAGATAAACAATTTCGCTTTGAAAAAGTAACAATTGGCGAAATGGCAGCCGAAGGAAAATGCGTGGCAAGAGTAAATGAAAAAGTGATTTTCACTGAGTTTCTGGCTCCTGGCGATGTAGCGGATCTAAGAATTTATAAAACAAAAAAAAGATTTGCCTTCGCTAAGGCTGAACATATTTACGAATTTTCTTCTTCCAGAACAACACCTGTCTGCGAGCATTTTGGTACTTGCGGAGGTTGTAAATGGCAGCATATAACCTATGAAAATCAAGCTCTTTACAAAGAGAAACAAGTCAAAGATAATCTTGAAAGAATAGGTAAATTAAATATTGAAGAATATCTGCCTATTATTCAGGCTAAATCAATTTATAACTACAGAAACAAACTTGAGTTTTCTTTTTCTGATAAAAGGTGGCTCACCAATGAGGAAATCGGCTCAGAGGACACTCTTAACGATATGAACGGACTTGGCTTTCATGTGCCTGAAAGATTTGATAAAGTCCTGGACATAAAGAAGTGCCATCTTCAACAGGACCCTTCAAATGCTATCAGACTTGAAGTAAGGAAATTTGCAGTAGAACATCAGATTCCTTTTTATAATTTAAGAGAACACTTCGGGATACTCAGAAATCTGATTATCAGAAATTCAAGTCTGGGAGAATTAATGGTCATCCTTCAGGTAAGAGATTTTACGGATAAGGTAGAATCACTTCTGGAACATCTAAAATTGAAATTCCCCGAGATAACCAGTCTGCAATATGTGGTAAATCAAAAATCCAACGATACTTTCAATGATCTTGATATCCACTTGTTCCATGGTAAGCCTTACATCACCGAACAAATGGAAAATCTTAATTTCAGGGTAAGTCCGAAATCTTTTTATCAGACAAATTCAATACAGGCTTATGAGCTGTACAAAGTAACAAGAGATTTTGCGGGATTAACTGGAAATGAAAATGTCTATGATCTGTATACAGGAACCGGAACTATAGCCAATTTTGTGGCAGGCAAGGCGAAAAAGGTAACAGGTATAGAATATGTTCCAATGGCAATAGAAGATGCAAAAATAAATTCTTCCATCAATAATATTTACAATACTTCATTTTATGCAGGCGATGTGAAAGATATCCTTACTACTTCTTTTCTTGAAAAAGAAGGCGCCCCGGATGTTATCATTACAGATCCGCCAAGGGCTGGTATGCATGAACATGTAATACAAAAAATGCTTGAGCTCGCTCCGCAAAGAATTGTTTATGTAAGCTGCAACCCTGCAACTCAAGCAAGGGATCTTGCATTATTGAATGAAAAATATGCAGTGAAAAAAGTAAGACCGGTAGATATGTTTCCACAGACGCACCATGTGGAGAATGTGGCATTGTTGGAAAAAATTAACTGATCATCATGAATAACGATCCGGAACTAAGCGGTAGATATTTGGGTACAATTTCCAGAGACTTTGTACTCGTTGCAGATACTATAAAAGAAGCTTCTTATCAGGTAAGAGTCAGAAACATTTCCAAATACCCGATCTTCCCTATTTCAAAGACTGATATAGCTATTGGAAAATTGCTTATAGGAAGAAAAGAACTGGCTCTGGAATGGAATTACTATATTTCATTTCTTGATGAGTTTGTTCAGAGGTCTCTGGTCTCTGAAGATATGGTCCCTGAGTTTGAAGCTGCATATAAAAACCCTGATGAATATTGTTGCTTGTTTGTAGTAGATGAGGAGTTTACAAATTTTGTATTTATTCCTTATCCTGAAGACTGATGCAGACTTCCCTTACAAATGTGAGTGTCGCATCAAGGGTATACGGACTTGATATACTCAGAGCAATAGCCATAATATTTGTACTGGAAGAACATGGTAACGATTTCCTATATGAGGCTTTTTCAATAAAAGCACCTCATCTTGATGGTGTAAAATTGTTTTTCGTATTAAGCGGATTTCTGATAGGTCAAATCCTTATCAAAACTTTACATACAGGTCTTTCAATGAAAGCCCTGTATGCCTTCTGGATTAGAAGATGGTTCAGAACTTTACCCAATTATTATTTTATATTAATTATTTTAGTCGGAATCAACATACTTATTCCGGTATTCGAAGGAACATACACTTCCTTCTTTTTCTTTTGTCAAAACCTCTTCTACCCTCAACAACGCTTCTTTCTTGAATCCTGGAGCCTTGCTGTTGAAGAATGGTTTTACATCTTATTCCCTGTTACATTATATCTTTTAAATAAAACCTTTCCCTCAAGACATAAATTAAGTCTGCTTGTATCAATAGGATTTTTCATTATAGGAGCGGTTCTGGTAAGAATATACAAAGAAAGTTATCTTGACATTCAAATATTCAAAGACTGGGATGTGGAGTTCAGGAAAGTAGTTTTTACAAGACTTGACAATATAGTTTTCGGTGTCCTTGGAGCATTTATCAGTAACTATTACCACTCTTTATGGGTTAAACATAAAGTAGCATTCCTGATATCAGGGATTCTTTTACTTCTCGGAGACAGGATATACTTTCTATTCATTACGAATTACATCATTTCATATGGTTGGTATTCTAATATTATTTCTTTTACAATAGGGTCAATAGCCACACTTGCATTATTACCCTTTTTATCAGAACTAAAAACGGGCAAAGGAATAATATTCAGACTCCTCACGTACATTAGTATTATCTCTTACTCGCTTTATATGGTTAATTTATCACTTGTTAGATTCAGAATTATTCCCTATTCTAATGAATGGTTGATAAAGTTCGGATTAGCATCCTACATAAATTATATAGATGTAGCATTGTATTGGCTTTATACAATCATACTTTCTCTTCTTTTATATCACTTTTTTGAAAAGCCAATGACGAACCTGAGAGATAAATTGTATATAAAAAAATCTCAACCAAGTTTATAATGAGGAAAATTTAGTACCTCTTCTCCCTAAAGAAAAAATACATCTATAATATGGATGCAATTAGTATTATGATAGTATAAAAAAAATCAAACAATACAATTTCATCTTGATAACCATTACCTGATATATAAATAGGATTAGCTATTTAAGTCCCGCTGACGAAAATACCCTAAGCCTAAGTCCCTCTAATGCGTATGTTATTAGTTATATCACCATTAATTCATTTTTTGGTTGACTGTTCCCTTCTCCTTCTGGAGATGACTTAGAGATGAGGTTTATTGGCTTGAATAGTTGAACTAAATAATAAATGTTAAATAAAAAATCGGATAGAGGAATCTCCATCCGATTTTTAGTTTTTAACAAGATATAAGTACTAAGAATTCTATTCTATAACAATCTTTGCAGAAGAAGATACGTCCATATCCAAGTTTATCAAACGGATAAAGTATATACCTTTCTTCTGATCAGATAAATTTATTTCTTCATTAACAGAATTAGTTTCCTTTGAATAAACCACCTGGCCAAAGCTATTCAACACTTCAACGGAATTTCTGCCAGATTCCAGATCAAGCCTGAAAATTCCTGCTGAGGGATTCGGATAAACTTTAATTTTCTGTATAGATGTCTTTTGCCCGAACAAAGATAAAACACAAGCTTCATCATCTGTCCCAGGTGTTGCATATATAGGAAGCCCGAGATAATCTTTCACATAAACGTCAGAATAAGACCAGTTAGCCCCATAGTTATTGTCTAACTCCGGATCACAGAATTTTAAAGATGGACCATTCCCATCTGCTTCTGCAGGCCAAGGAGCGTTAAATGAATATAAGACATGATCTATAACAACATCCGCTGTATTTCTTAATGTAATACTTTCACCACTATTATTAAGACTACCTGAAGTCCATTGATAAGTATTAGTTAAATCAAAAAAGGAATTGAAGTACGTTTGATTTGCACATACCACGATATACTGTTTTGATCCAACAACAATTGAAGGGAATACGAAATCAATTCCATCTGAAAAATAATAACCGCCAATATTTACAGCTTCAGGACCATTATTATAAAGTTCTATAAACTCAAGAGTGTCTGTACCGGGGTTATTGTACATTATTTCAGTTATAACAAGAGGCGCTTTTGTATTATTAAATATAAAACTAAAGGATTGAGAAATAAATTTATTTCCTAATACATCTGCAACATCAGTGATAGTAATTGAATTTACACTTGCAATTTCAAGCGCTACAGATAGAGTAAGAGTTACTGTATCTTTGGAAGCAGAGAGCGTTGCGGATGTGACATTCAGCCCGGAATAATTGGAAACAGTCTGTGCAGAAGAAATATCTAAGGATTCATTAAAAATAACTTTAACAATGTTATTCTGAGGCGCATAAACTCTTTTAATAAGAGGAGGATAGGTATCCGGTGATACATTACATACAGAGTTCCCTTCTCCTGGTGAAGCATAAATGATAGAGCCGTCTTCAAAGATCCCTCCTATATCATTAGAGGCATCCCAATTATATCCGAACGCATTATCAGAATTGACATCACATAAAACCAATGAAGACCCCTCTCCATCAGCCTTATTATCCCATGGCTTCTTGTTATCATACTCTACAGAATCTGCAATTGCTCCCGAAGGAGTTTTAATAACGATCTTTTCACCACTGTTACTCAATGTACCATTGTCCCACTGGAGAGGAACCAAGCCAAACGTTTGTTCAAAAAAATCTGCATACCTCGCTACAACAACATAACTGCCAGGTTGTAGAACATAGGCTGGAAAAACATAATCAAAACCACTTGTTACTTTATATCCTGCCAGATTTAATGGTTGGCTACCTTTATTGTATAGCTCAATAAACTCCAGCGTATCATTACCAGGTTGATTATACAGGATTTCAGTAATTACAAGATCAGATTGAGCAAAAGCATTAATTGCAAACAATAAACAAAAAACTTTAAGTATAATTATCTTCTTCATATCAATACGTATTAAAGGCAATTATTCATTAAAATGATATACCTAATTTTACTACTACTAAATTTTTGTATGTGGATTCATCGCGATGAGTAAGGTCTACCAAAGCAAACAGATAACTATCAACCTTGGATGTTAATGGTTGCCTATAGCCTACCCCTGAAAAGAAGTTTGTTACATAAACTCTGCGATATTCAAAGTTAAGATCATTTCTATATGGTACATTACTATAGAGATACTCCAAGTGGAGGAAAAAATTTTTCAGAAAATAAACCCTTGTAAAGATATTTGTTCCATATGCACTGTTGCTTTCCGAATTGTCACTTTTCAAATAATAAAGATAATTCAGACCAACACCCGCATCAACTCTTTTACTCACTCTATAAAAAATTATAGGAGCCACATCAAGATGCTGTAACTGAAGGTGGTAATTAAAGCCCAATTTAATGTATCCTCCGGGAAATTTATTGCTATTTGCAACGGAATCTTTCTGTCCAAAAGCACTGCCTATTAATGAAATAGAAAGAATCAAAATCAAAAGATTATTTTTCAGAAGATTAGTAAAACGACAAGCCATATTTATATATGGGAATTAAATTTTTTATAAAACTATTCGTTTCAATTATTATTATAAAGTTAAGCCTATGACAAATAATTGTTATAAAAATGAAGCTTCAATTTAAAAAAATAAGCTATATTTAAAAAATAATTATAAATCACCTGAGATTTATTACATTTTTATTATTTCGCTATTTATAGAGATAAAAAAATTATTATGAATTACCTCAATATTTCTCTTTATACTTTAGTTATATTCTTACTCCTCACCAATTGTAATTCTAAGAAAGGATGTACAGACCCACATTCTACAAGCTTTGACCCAGAAGCAAAAATAGATGATGGCACCTGTTCTTATTCATCAGCATCAGGGAACATTTCAACAGTAAGGAAACTAAAAAAGGAATTTGAGGAATTGTCCGGCCTTAAGTATGTCGATAAAAAATTATGGACTATCATTGATCCTCCAGGAGAAGACATGATATATAGTATAAATCTTGTCACAGGTGAGCCTAAAGAAACAATCAAAATTTCAGGCATCAAAAGCGTCAACTTTGAGGCAATTACATCAAGTAATACAGATTTTTATATCGGAGACATAGGAAATAATAAAGGCAACAGAAAAGATCTTGTTATTTACAAGGTTCCTTTTCCTTCACCTGTTAACATTGAGAATACATCTACCGCAGAAGAAATTAAATTTTATTACCCTGAACAGAAAGACTTTAGAAATAACACTTCCACAGATTTTGACGCTGAAGCCATACTTTACAGAAACGGTTACATCTATCTCTTCACTAAAAACAATACCAATACAAAGACAAGCCTATACGAAATACCTTCGATTCCAGGGACACATGCAGCACGTTTAAAAGGGATATTTGATGTACAAGGGAAAATAACGGATGCTGACATTAATTCAGACGGAACAAAAGTAATCCTGACAGGTCACAATAAAGAAACAGAGCAAGTCTTCTGCTGGTTATTAAAAGATTTTACAGACACTGATTTCTTCACTGGAACCAAAACCAAAATACCACTCGGAAAATTAGATGAGATCGGACAAGTAGAGGGGGCAACGTTTTATAACGACAAAAATGTCTTTATTTCAAACGAGAAAAATAATGGAGTATCTGCTAATATATATTTATTGGACATTAGTAAAATTCAATAAATAGACAGTTCATTCTAAATCAAAAACTCATGGGCAGTTTTTATTATGAATCTTTAATATCTTGATACCTACAAGAAGAGCTTTGGAAACCTTTTAAAATAAACGACTTTCCCCATCATGCCATAATAACCTATTATGAATTTTAAAAAAATGACAAAAAAAGGTCATGAAGCAGCGTTATTCTGCGAAATAAAGTCTTTACATCAAATTTAAATATAATGGAGATTCAGCCATTGTATTGGTAAATACTAGTACCGTCAATGAAGAAGAAGTTTTTATATTTTGGAATTGCTTTAGCAATTGTCTTAGGAGTTATTTATTGTCCGTTTAAATTCACATACATCGTTTATGCAACGGGAAAAGTATTTCCAACATATGAATGGGTACTGGGCCGAACGTACGACGGAAGAATCACTGAAACAATTAAAAATAATCAGCTGGGTGTTATCAGTTCTTATGCAGGTAAGGAATTTCAAAGAGGGGATGTATTTGATTTTTATATAAATCCTGAAATTAACAATAAGCAATTTGTTGAAAGAGGAGAAACCATCGGAATTCTGAATTCAACTGAATTAATGCGTCAGATCAATCAGCTAAAAGGAGAAAGAGAAGTAGAAAAAGCTTTATTAAAAGTATATTCTACTGGGCAGAAAATTCAGACTATTAAAGAAGCTGAAACAAACTTAACTTTAGCAAAAGAAAGATTTTCCATTCAGGATAAGCTTATATCAAGACAAGCGGACCTCTTTAAAGATTCACTAATCTCTCCTCAACAGTATGATATTGCAAAGAATGAATACGAATTGAGTAAAATCAATCTGACACTCGCTGAAGCTCAGTTAAAAACGCTATCCACAGGAGAAAAACCTGAACAGATAAAATTCATCATTGAAAAGATTGAAAATCTTACAAAACAGATTGCAAGCCTTGAATCCAGAAAAGAAGCCTTACAGATTAAAGCTCCTTTTGCAGGATTGATACAAAGAAAAAAAGGGGGCCTGTCATCAGTGGAAGTCCTTGCAAATATTGTAGATACAGCATCCTATATCATAGTTACTCCGGTCAGAATTAAAGAATTTAAAAATCTTGCCAATGGCCAAAAATGTGTACTCAAACTATTCAATTCTGACTGTGAAATGGAAGCTACTGTTTGCCATATAGACAATGCCATCCAAATTATAGGCGGCAAACAAGCAATTTATGTTACTGCGAAAATCGACAAAAAATGTCCTGGGGTGTACCCTGGAATATTTGCTCAGACCAACTTACATTGTGGCCAACATACTATCATCGAATATTCCAAACTATTATTTCAAAGCTTATTCTACAGATGAAACTCCGTTACGAAAGGAAATACTTTGTGCCAAATGACCGGTTAGATGAATTAAGAACAAGGTTAATGCCATTTGTTTTTCCGGATGTTCATACCAAAGTTGGAGAATCCGGGCTTAGCCAGTATACTGTTAGAAGTATTTACTATGATACTCCTTTCATGGAATATTATTATGAAAAAAAAGAAGGGCTTGAATTTAGAAATAAATTCAGGATAAGAGGATATGATAATCAAAATGAAAACAGCATTGTTTTTCTTGAAATAAAAAGAAAGCTTAGCAACAGAATTGGAAAGCACAGAGCAACCTTAAAATACAGCGATCTTAAATCCCTTCTGACCACCGGTAATACAAAAGATTACATTAATGGCCCTAAACTCCCTAAAGCCTTAAAAGATGCGGATAAGTTTCTATTTTACTATTATTCCAAATCGTTAAAACCTGTAAACCTAGTAGTATATGACAGAGAGGCTTTTCATGGCAAGTTTAACGATGAGGTCAGAATTACATTTGATAAAAATGTACGAACATCCATTTATCCAACTATTGATGAATTGTATTCAGAAGACAGACTGAAGTTAATCACTCCCGGCTACTTTGTGCTTGAAATAAAGTACTACAACATTATGCCTCTATGGGCCAGATCTATAGTAGAAGAATTCAGTCTGCAGCTTGAAGCAATATCAAAATATTCTTCAGGTTTGGACATACATCATACTACTTATGGCACAATGAGGTTCTCCCCAATATCATTATCAAGAAATCCATTTTACAGATTATAAATTATGAATGAAGAATTACAGGATATTTTTTTCTATGCTTTAACAATAAAAGATGTAATAGGTAGATTATTAGTAGCTCTCCTCTGTGGTGTTATAATTTCCATATTTTACAGGATAACATACAGAGGCTACAGTTATTCCTCCACATTTGTCAACTCCATTATATTACTTACCATGATTACAACTATTGTAATTATGGTAATTGGAAATAACCTAGCAGCAGCTTTTGGACTTGTTGGCGCTATGTCTATTATTCGCTTCAGAACAGCCATTAAGGATACTATGGACATCATGTTTATATTTTTCTCTCTGGCAATTGGCCTTGCATGCGGAGTAGACTTTGTTTCCGTAGCTATTATAGGAACGATAGTAATAGGGTCTATCTATGTCCTGATTGTAAAGTTCAACTTATCAGCTCCAAGAAAAAAAGATTATTTACTACAACTTATAACTGTTGGTCAGGAAAGTGATGGTAAAGAGTTGAATGGAATAATTAAAAAGTACTGCCGTAAATATAAAGTAGTGAATGTAAAAGGATTGGGAGAAGAACGTTCAGACATGCTTGAGGTTTCCTATTACATTAAGTTAAAAGATGAAAACAGCGGACAAAATTTCATAAAAGAAATTAAGGCTGTAGAAGAAGTTAAACATGCCAACTTATTTTTTGACGAGGAATAGCAGATGAACAGGAGCAAAAAGACCAGGATTCAATTATCTATCTCTACATGTCTTTTATATTTCATATCCATGTTTCCTTCGATTGCTCAAAACGAAAACCAGACATGGACACTCGATCAATGTATTGAATATGCATTAAAGCATAATTTTACCATACAACAAACTTTGCTGCAAAGTGACAAAGCTGCAGTTAATTTAAAATCTGCCAAAAACAACTACCTTCCTGAAATAGTAGGAAAAGGCAGAAATATATACAACTGGGGACTATTTGTTGACCCTGCTACCAACTTACTTACAACGCAAAGTAGTGAGATATATACAGGATCTGTTGAAGGAGAACTAACACTTTTTAACGGAGGTTATAATTATTATACCTTAAAGCAAAACAGAGACTTATTAAACGCTACCCTCTCTGATAATAAGAAAGTAAGTAATGACATTACTCTGGCTATAATTTCGGCATATTACCAGGTCCTGTTTACTCAGGAACAAATAAAAATAACCACTACCCAGAGAGATCAATCCCGGATTCAACATGAAATGGTAAAAGGAATGGTTGATAAAGGGGTGTTATCAAAAATCAATCTTCAGGAAATAGAATCTGAACTGGCACAAAGAGAGGCAGCTATAACCATTGCCAACAGCAATATGGAACGTAGTCAGCTTGCTTTAAAGCAGCTTATGGCCTATACTAATGGGAATCTTTACCTGGCAAATGAAGATAAAAATTCAATACCTGATTCCTTGCAGATTGACTCTTATGACCAGATTAAAGAAAAAGCTTGTATCTTTCTTCCCGAAATAAAAAGCGCACAGTACCGGCTTAATGCCCTTCAATATAGAAGCCAGGCGACCAATTCACTTCGTTTATTTACCTTCTCTGTATCCGGGGGAGTTATAACACGTAGCTCTAATCTTGTACAGCTTGAGCAAAAGAAACAATTCAAGCAAAACCTCACTGAATATGTTTCATTCAATCTGGCCGTACCTATTTTCAGTAAATTTTTAAAGGTTAATGCATTGGCTTTATCCAAAATAGATATTGATATACAGAAAAAAGAGTTAGATAAAGTTAACCTGGAAGTAGAACAAAGAATTCAGGGAGCCTACCTTGATCTTGTAACAGCTCACAATAACTTTAAGGCCTTGGATAAAAAATCAAAGGCATTTCAGGCTCAGTATAATTATGCTTCAAGATCTTTTTCATCAGGGATTATCAATTATATTGAATACTATTATGCAGCCAATATGCTTGTCACCTCGCAACTTGAACAACTGATTGCCGAATATGATTTTTATCTCAAAAGAAAAACATTAGAGTTTTACGAAGGAAAAGGATATTGTCAGCGATAGATGCAATTTTAATCATTGACTTGTCTATAACATTAAAGTATCTTTCATATCATTCTTGTCGGAACAAATGCATAAAAGATATGCATAACTCGTTCATTATAAAAAATAAACCACGCCTCATTGGTTGAATATTGTTCTTCTCATTACGAAAAAATTATAATGGAATTTAATCAATAAAGAAGGACTTATTGATTAAAATTAAAAGAGGAGATAAAGAATATATAGAAAAGATCATCATAGACTGAATTGTTCTTACAAAGAATGTAGAATTATTTTTATTGTCCTGCATTCTTTCTTTTAAATTAATTTAAGTATAACAATCAGATAACCTGAAGTAATTCCACTTTAGATTCCTCCACTGCCCTATTGTACATACTTAAATACTGCTCTCCAATAAGGCTCCAGTCATATTCCTTTAAAAGCTTTTCTGCAGCTTTTTTCGCGTGAATCCTCACAGACTCTTTGCATTCTATTAATTCTTCGATTCTATGTGCAAGATCATCACTGTTTCTGGATTGAAAAAACAAGCAATTTTTCTGTTCTCTGAACATTTCGGTTATACAGGGAAGATCAGAGGAAATGAGAGGAACACCTGCAGCAACAGGTTCAAGAGCAGAATATGGCAAATACTCCAACTCACTGGGCATTACAAAACCATTGCAAATTTTAAACAATGTATTTCTTTGAACATCATTCACCCAATCCAATACTATTATATTGCCGCCTAACTTTTTAGCTTTATCATCTATTTTTTTCAGGTAGCTATCCCATTTCAATTCCCAGCTAACGGTTCTTCTTCCTGCAAGAATAAACTTAACATTAAGGCCCTTCTTCATCAATATCTTTGCTGCATCAAGAAAATATTCTATACCTTTTCCCTGAACCCATCTTGAAATGCACAGCACAACAAGGTCAGCACCTCTTACCTTAGCTTTTATTTTCTTTTTAAAGGCAGCATCTTCCTTCTCATAATCACCAGCACTGATTCCATTAGGTATAAAGCTTACTGTCTTGTCATAAAATATATTTCCATAAGCTGCATTAAGATTAACATAAGATGAACTATTCAGAACATGAATCGTTTGCGCCTTCTCCAGCAGCATTTCTTCACAATTAATTGAAGAGACCGGATTTACTCTTATCCCCTTTTCAAATTTAGCAATACCGTGAATACTGTAGACGATTTTCTGCTCTGGTACTTCCTGAACTACACGAGATATAATCTTATCAATGATCCAATGAGAGTTAAAGATGTGTATAAGATCATACTTTTCAGCCTTTATTAGCTTAATACAGTTTGATACATATTGGGCAGGATAACTAGCAATAGGTTTAGCAGCGCTGTTGGCATTACATCTATAATGCTTTGCAGAAACCGATAAATATTTGGGACTATACCCGAGATGAAACACATCCAAATTCAAAGTCTTCCTGAGTTCGGAAGTAAGTCCGTTAACCACTCTCCCTACTCCTCCCAAAACATGTTCTCCAAATTCAAAGGTTATAAATAAAATTTTCATAAATATTATTGATAAGGGATTTAAAAATTATGCTCCTTTACTTTGCTTAGAATATATTCAAAACACACTCTAAGCAAACTTCACCTAATCTTATTTGGAATAATATCCTAGAAGGACATTAAATTCAATCTGATTATAAAAAGAACAGTTTTATACTTGCGGTATCAACGTTTTAAAAATCTTATGAATGAGCTGTATCAGAGCAGATACTCAAAATATGATGCGGTATTTCAGGTGCTTCCACCCTGATAGCTCAAACATTTCCTCACACTAAACTAAAACTTGCCTTGAGAATTACATCTAGCACTGGAACATGCTGAGATTACTTCTCTATTTTATTCGAATTATTTTTAATGACAGCTTCAAGCCCCGTTTCCGTAAACATTGCCATTGTATTTTGTTTAATAAGAAAAGATTTATTCATCATTAACAATCCTGCAACAAAAGGTATTGAATCAATAATTAGAAAATAAAAAAGGTTATACATCCTTTTGACCAATAAGATCAGCCATTACTTGAAACTTAGTATATGACTTCATAGTATAAAATTCTTTAAAATGAATCCAGTCTCTGTTATCCCATCCTACTCTTTGAAATACACCAAGATTTTCATCTTCAACCCTTATGTATTTAAAATCTGTTCTGTTCTTTTTCACAAAGCTTTCCACCATACAGGTACTTCTCATCCAGGTATCATGAAAAACTATGAAGCCTCCCATATCCAGCAGACGATCAGCATAAAAAAAGTCAACGAATATGCCATCAAACCTGTGATCTCCGTCAATAAATATTAAATCAAAAGATCTTTTTTCATTCAACAATTGAGGCATTACGATATGAGAGAAGTTACGATGCAATTCAAGATTATGCCCCAAACCAAGTTTTTCTATATTCCTGACACCAATATTCTGGAATCTTTCCTGATAAGGATCAATAGCTACATGCTGACTTTGTGAAGCCGACATGATATAAGATCCTGACTTTCCATAAGCAAAACCGACTTCAAGCGTTCTCTTAAGACCATTTTCCTTAACTAGTCTGTACAATACCTCACCTTGGCTATCTGCCACTGATGTAACTTCGTCCTCTTTCGGTATCTCTATTGTATTTTTTATTCGGCTGAAAGCATCCATGAATTTTATTTTTAATCAAGATCTGTTAAAATATCAAGTACTAAGCCTTGAGGCTTCACTAGTACTTAATGGATTCTTTTTTTATCATCCTTAACCTGAGTTAAACCTTTAATTCATTTCACACTTTTGATTTTTTGAATGCTTGGGCATTCAGAAAAGATATGTCCGAATACATCAGGGAGGATGTTTATCAAATATCGACAGAAATTTCAGTTCAAGGAGAGATAACTATTGAACGGTAAGTTTTTAATGATAACCGGTACGTTTAGGTTTACAAGTGGTCGTTTTATCGGCCAAAAACATCGACCAACGCCCTATTTAGTCAAACAAAGGTGTTTAAACATCTATATAAACGACTCAAAAAACTATCATAAAAAATAAATTTATACATACTCAAGAAGTTGAAGTTTGAGCATTACAGTAGTACCTGAAGGATTTCCATCGGAATTAAACTCATCTTTTATTCCTACCTCCATATTTGAATTATCTTTTGCATTGAGAAGTTCCAGCCGGTCACGGGTAAGATTCATTGCAACGGATTTATAATCCTTACTTCTGCTTTCATTTATTATTCTTGAAGCCTCTCTGCCAATACCATTGTCGTAGATATAACAATTCAGAGAACCTTCAGATGGGAAAATTGAAATTTTTAATTCCCCCCCATTGGCCTTATGGCGCAAACCATGCATTATAGAGTTTTCAACATAAGGTTGAATCAACATAGGAGGGATTCCTACCATATCAGACTCTATATCTTTCACTTCTATCTGATATGTAAATGAATTTCCCAAACGCATCTGCTCAAGTTCTATATAGCTCTTCAATGCTTCTAGTTCACTATGCAGACTAACCATTTCTTTTGAAGTATTCTCAAGAATACTTCTCATCAGTCTGGCATAACAGGCAAGAAACCTGTTGGCCTTATCACTATCATTTGAATTGATAAATCCCTGAATAGAATTAAGAGAATTGAACAGAAAATGTGGATTCATCTGGGAACGTAGCAGGCGTTGCTGTATTTCGAGATTGGCAAACTTCAGCTTACTTTCCCTAGCATTCTTTCTCTGGCTGTAGTATCCGAAAGCAAGCACAATCAGAGCTAGTCCACCCGAAAATCCGACTATGATCCATAAACGTTCCTGAGCTGACTTGTTCAATTCAGTTCTTTGCTTTTCTATATCCAGTTCATTCTGCAAATTTTCTTTAGCAAGTTTATTGAGTTTAGCTGCGGTCTTCTGCGTTAGCAAATCCTGTTCTGACCTACTCTTCTGAAGCTCCGAAATCTCATGTGCTTTCCTTTCATTCTCCAATTCCTTCTGTGTCAGCAGCCACATTCTGCTAACTCTTTCTTTATTTAGCATCTCATTTTTAAGTGCCATTTTCTGAAGACTATTTTGTTGAGCAAGCAGCACAATATCCTTTTCTCTTTGTTCAGACAATAACTTATATTGTTTTAAAACAAGATTGTCAATTTCCTTATTGAGCAATAACTGTTGAATCTTTGACTCTTTCGTACTTATCAGAGAATCCACTTCAGCCTGCCTGTGCTGAAAAAGAGTTGAAATAAGATTTAAACTATCATTGAGCTTTTTATACTGATCATAATAATACTTCTGTTCTTTTGTCTTACCCTTCTGCTCCATGATTTTGGACCTCATGTAATAACATTGAGCTAGAAGAGATAAATTGTTACTACTTTTAATCAGATCAATGGCTATGCGATTATTTTCTGATGCCTCGCTATATTTTTTAAACTCCAACAGTGTTGCTGCGAGATAGTTTCTTACTGTTGCTTCCTTTTCTTTATTTTTATCCAGACTTACAAGCTTCAATGCTTCATTCAATGCCATTAATGAAGAATCAAGGTTCTTTTTAATATTATAGATAGCTCCAATATTTATTAATGTTATATAAAGAGAATCTGTATCTCCTGTTTCAATACTTGTATTTTTGGATTGTTTGAAATAAACCAAAGCTTTTTCATAATCAGATTTGAAATTAAAAAGATAGCCGATATTATTAAGAATGGTAGCCTTGTTATGCTGATCAGTGCCGTTAGTAACAAGATCAAATTGTTTAAACTCCATTAAAAGCGCATTATCATAATCATGGCGCTTAAAAAAAATGTCGCTTTTTTTCTTGTAGATCTTTTGAAGAAAAATAATATCTTTGAAAGAACTTAATGTAATTGCTTGGTCATATTCGACTAAAGCCTGATCTGCCTGATTAAGGTGCGCATAAATATCCCCTTCAGCTTCTTTTATATATTTTCTAAACTCAGGATCAATAGAAGTACTGTCTGCCAATTTGTAATATTCAAGACCTTTTTTATATCCACCCCAATCATAATATAGATCTCCCAGTGCTTTTAACACTTCTGATTTCCTGCGAGAATTTTTATCAAAAATTTTCAGAGAAGTAAAAAGGTATTCTAAAGCTACGAGATAGCTACCGTTTTTTTGAAATACTTTCCCGATAACAAAGCTGCTTTCTCCTTTTAATAAGGTATCTTCTTTGGCTACAGCATTATCATATACTATTCGTGCTTTATCCAGGGCCAGAGCAAATTTCCTTTCCTGCAAATCTTTTTGAGCGTCTAAAAGTAATTGCTTTTCAAATACGTTTTGAGCAAAGCTCACATTGCAAGCAATAGCAAAGCAAAATACCCAATAACATTTTAAGAAAACAGACCTCATCAGTTATTAAATAAGTATTTTAAAAATACATCTTTGCGTCGTCTTGATACTTCAACTCTCGCTCCATCTTTCATAATTACCTGACTATCTTTCGGAAGATATCTTTCAACAAATTCAAGGTTAATCAGATGAGATTTATGGATCCTGAGAAACTTAGAACCTGATAACAGTTCGTCAAATTCTTTAAGTGTTTTAGATACCAGCTGCGGCTGGTGGTTCTTCAGATAAAAAATTGTATAATTCCCATTTGCTTCACATCGGATTATTTCATTTACTTCTGCAACAAAAAATTCATCTTTGGAAGGAAGTACAATTTTCTCATTTCCATTTTTGTTCTTTTGAAGAATTTTAATTTTGTTGGCCATTGCTTCATTAGAAACCTTAACTGCCTTATCTACAGCCTGAACCAACAAATCTGGATCAACAGGCTTTAAAAGGTAATCCAATGCGCAAAAACGGAAAGCTTTTATAGCATAATGATCAAATGCAGTCACAAAAATAACCTGAAACCTTGGCTCAACCGGCAGTTGCTGAAGTATATCGAATCCAACTCCATCCTTCATCTCCACATCTAAAAAAACAAGGTCAGGATTATTTTTTTCAATGGCCTGAAGCCCGGAAACTACCCCATGGGCAAAATCAACTACATTAATATCAGGACAATACCTATTCAACAATCCCCTTAATGCTTCGACACTGGTAAGTTCATCATCTATTATTATAGCTGACTTATTCATATTATTCTCTTATATTTATAATTTGTAAGAAAGAAGTAAGAAACATAACCAAGATAACATTTTTTTTACATCTTTATATTACCGTCTTCATATTGTATTTCCCAACAGCATAGTCACAGCCATGCGATTAAAATGTATTATTCTAAGTTTGTTTCTATTGGCCGGCTACGCACTGGTGGCCCAGGATATAAGCTTTGAGAAAAAGGTAATTTCAATTGAAGAACTCATAGACTCGACAGTATCAATAGGTTCATTCCTAGACCTTGATATCAAACATTCTCCGGTTAGTATATCCGTTATCACAGCAGATCAGATTCAAAATTCAGGAGCAAGACATTTATCTGAATTACTGGAAATATATGTCCCTGGTTTTCAATACATGTACAACAAATGGAATGGCATCATCTGGGGAATGCGTGGAGTAGCGGCGGATAGAAATACTAAATTTATCTTTCTGGTAAATGGCCATAAGATGAATACTGAATCAAGGGATGGAGCATTTTCAGAACTTAACCTTGGTTTTCTATCCGACCTTGAAAAAGTTGAAGTTCTTAGGGGACCTTCC
Source organism: Sporocytophaga myxococcoides (assembly GCF_000775915.1). Taxonomy (NCBI): domain Bacteria; kingdom Pseudomonadati; phylum Bacteroidota; class Cytophagia; order Cytophagales; family Cytophagaceae; genus Sporocytophaga; species Sporocytophaga myxococcoides. Next base: position 16,319 of record NZ_BBLT01000008.1, on the reverse strand, counting down.
GGACTTGTTTATGGATCTGGTTCTATTGGTGGAGTTATCAACCTTGTAACCAAAAGATATATCCAGGATAAAAGATCACTGGAAGCTGGTATCGAAACCTGGAGCCTCAAAACCGGAGGTACAACAGATAATTTTTCTGTTTCAGAAAAACTTAATAACGGTGGTGCCATACAACTTTATGGTGGAATTAAATGGTCACAGGGAAGTGGTATGGAAACACCACATATTTTTGGAAGACCGTCCTGGCCTTCTCCCCAGACGAGAGCTGACCACCCGACCACTGGAATACCGGCAACAGGCAGCAGCTGGGACACCCCAGGCAACTTCATATTTTCCTCCGACTATCAGATTAAAAACTGGAGAGCGTATGCTCGCGTCACTCATCAGGTGACCAATGCTGCAGGAATGTTTGTCCTTGACCCTTGGCCTGAGATAGCCGGAGTTCCAGACTCCACTGCTTCCCCCAGAATGGTAGACGGCAAACTTGTAAGCCCGCTTGGCTTTTGGGGACAAACAGAAGGTAATGGTAATAACAGAAGACAATATAAACTGAGCAATATAACTATTCAGATTAATAAAGATTTTAAGCTTAATAAAAATCCTATTAAGCTAAACTGCGGCGTGGATCTGGTCTCCAGCAAAATCACAGTTCAAAAGCTTCCTGCATATAACAGCGTAGCTCATGAAGAAATAAAAGAAATTGAAGCATTCGGAGAAAGAAGATTTAATCTGACCGGCACTTACATTATAAACAGGAAATCTTTTCAGATAGCGACAGGTATAGACAGTAGATTATTCGTTTTCGGAAAAGACCTTGCGGGCAAAAATTCTCAGCAGGAGAAAGCAAACCATCCAATTATTGCGAATGTAATGTATTTCAATCAGGCAATTTTCTCGGAAGCTGTATTTTTCCCAGATCCTAGAATAATGCTGGACATGGGTATCCGATACGACCTTCATACTCGCACTGTAAACATAGGAGGATTTATTAATTCAAGATTGGGAATGGTTTATACGATTAACCAGAACAGCAATATCAGACTAACTTATCAATCTTCCGGAAACAATGGTAGTGCCGACAATTATGAACCCAACAGAAATATATTCAATGACCAGGGAGAGCCTTACCAGGAGCCACACTACGAAGTACCTACTGTAAAGCCTAATGAAAACTCTACTCCTATCGAACCTGTAAGCACCAGAGAACTCAGAGCTCTGAAACCAGAGAAAGCTTATTCATGGGAACTATCAAGTATTTATGAAAAAAAGAATTTAAGAATCCATGCTTCGGTATCTTACAATACCATCAAAGATCTGTTTGCCTGGAACCAGGCTTCTTTCCGAGTGATCAATATTGGAAGATACCATTTTGCAAACGGTGAAATAGAATTACAATATAATATCGGAAAACTCTCAATAGGACTTAACCATGTCATAAGCAGACTAGTGAATACTGATGTTCTTAAAGAAGGAAAGCAGATGGATAAACTGGTATTTAAAGACAATGAATACAACACCAAAATCATTGATGGTCAAACTTATTATTATCCAGTTGTATTAAAAAACAAGCAAGGCAAGGATTCCACAACCCAATTTACCATCAATCCTGTATCAGACGGAATATCAATAGATGGGAAAAACTTCCTTAACCTTGCATCCAATATATCCAAAGCATATGTGGACTTCTCCTTTAACAGATGGTTCTCTGTTCATTCTGACTGGAGGCTGTTTTGGGGGCTCAGAGGCAGAAGTGATATTATTCATTATAATCCAGAAGATAGCAGAGTATTAAAGGATTACTCCAAATACTACCAATACAACAGTACCTACCCCTATCTTGATATTGACAGAAGGATGATTGTTAAATGGAACATAGCGTTTAAATTAGCTTTAAAAAATTCAATGTTTCAACTGTTCATTTACGACATTCTTTCCCCTCAAGCATCTTCCAACAACATTCATTCTATCAGGTGGCAGCAAATGTCCGATCCAAAAATACAGACAGACCTTTACAGTTATGACTTCAAATCCTACGCTCTAAAAGTTACTTTCTTTTTCTAAGAAACTTAAAAGACATTAAAACTTAACATCAGTAAAAGTCAATTCTACAATAATCAAGAAGTAACTTTAATGAAGAACAATTCATTATCAGTTAATCAATTAGTTATTGATGATTATCAAAATAAAGACGAAGAAGATTACCAAGTTTTTTTTGTCTCCTCCAAAGACATATTAAGGAAGAACTCTTCCACAGTAATTCTGAAGTTTCATTTTTAGAAATTAGGATTAAACTACAATGATAAACCCAAAAGGTGTCTCCTCTTCAAATTAAAATATTATAATCTTGATCCCTCCTATCAGATAAAACCCTTCACTCAAACTATAGATCTGATTTAGTCCTTTGTTATATTTAATTCTCCCGAATGATTTTCCTTCTACATTATAAATCTCCAATTCTCCTGAGTCTGCAGCATTGACATAAAGGACTTTTTCAAAAGAGTAAACATTAGTAGCGCTTAGTATATTCTGTGATTTTGTCTTTCCTGTGACAATATCAGAACCCTCTGAAGATATTTTTTCTACTACAAAAAAATCCTGCATGCTTTCTTCTCCTGTAAACCCAAATGACATAGGTGTCCTAGGAGCTCCGGTCTGGATTACCTGATAATTATATACGTCTCCATCTCTTGATGTAATAATAGCCTTATAAAGAATAGTAGAACCACTTCTGGAGATTCGTAACTCTACATGACCACCTGTCATGATGGAGACAAAATTATTCCAGTTCCAGTCATAACTGTAGGCTAAACTTCCAAAGACATCCATAGCATAAGCATCTGCACGGATGAGCATGGTGCTACTACCGGAAATAGCACGAAGGATATAATTATCCCAATAGTCGATGCTTACAGGATTATGGTAATTATTAAATATATAAACCAGCTCAAAGTCACCTGAAACGCTGGTAGTATTTCCTTTTACTGAATTAAATGGGACAGTATAAGTACCATCTTCATTGGTTGTTCCAACCACTTCACGGGCTCCCAACTGAGCAACAGAAATCTTTTTAACATCCAAATAACAAGTTTCCCCTCCCAGGTATACATCTACTTCGTTCATAGGAGCGTTAGCCGAAGTACATGAATAAACCAGTACAGAATCTACATAAGAAAATATATTGATGCTCGTCCCAATCCTGGAGACTTTCAGCCTTACCTTCTTATTTTTATAAACATCTTTAAAATGTGACCACTCCCATGTGTATGTATGATTGACTGTAGCACCCGTAAACGTTCCTACAGACCATGCATCAGCTCTTAAATGCCAGGTCTCTGAACTGGTCTTTATTGCAATAGCCCAGTTATGCCAGTTTTCAGAAGCCTGGGTATAATTATCAAACAAATACTCTATTTCAAAATCTCCACTTACTGACTGTTTGTTAAATCTGTTATAATCATCCCAGGTCAGGGAATATTGCCTGTCTCCGACTATAAGAGACTCCCCTCTATAATTAGTTGTAGCTATAGTAGCTGTATTAGTTCTTTTATAACCCCATAAACACCTTTCATTATTGGAGTTCATAGCAGTAAATGCAACTGTTCTGGCAGACAAGCCATCCATAAGTTGCTCGCATACTACTCCTTTAAAAGTACCTGCATTAGTAGTCAGGGTAATATAATGCTTCCCAAAAGCAAAATTATAAGTCCACGTGCCTGAATATGCACCGGTCAATGTGCCATCGGCATTGACATACATTTCTTCTTCAAGGTTGCTCTTGAGTTTTGCATAATCCACAGAATTATGAGTGATCACACTATATCTGCCTGTAATTTCTTCTTTGCTGTGCTTCGATTTTGTAAGGCCAAATCCAACTCTATATTCAAAGGGAGCAGCTAAAGGCCATCCATTTTCATTAAAAAAAATCTGATGCACTTCTACATTGTGCCAGATTGTCCCATTATCAAATTTTGTATGGTACACTATATAAGCAGATCCATCCTCATCACTTAACACAGAATTATGTCCTTGAGATACACTAGCCATATTCCACCAGTTATACTTATAATTCTGCATGATCGGCATTCCATACTGCGTATTATTTCCATAATTAAAAATATATCTGTCAAAAACAGCATTATCACCGGTCACATCTGTATATTGTCCATCAATTGTACTCGATCGGAAAACTCTCATGGTATAACCTCCTTCAGGAGAGTAGAATCCCATAGATATGAACATATAATAATAACCGATACCATTTGCATCCTTCAAATAACGGATATAAGGACCTTCTCCTGAAACATAATACCCTCCGGCAATATGCACGCCCATGTAGGGGTCAAAGCGAAGGCGATTGCCATTCCAAACAGGACTGTTTCCCAATCCATAATTATAGGAATAATCACGAAGTCCTGTTTGTTCATTGAGTTTTAAAAGGAAAATCCCACCTGACCAGGAACCATATACCAGCCATAACTTTCCAGTTTCATCATATAATACAGAAGGATCTATACAACTTACTGCATAGGTATTATCCCATTTTCCGGAATTATCAAGATAGCGATCATCAACTGTTGATGTTCCTGTCATCTTCGCATAGTCCGTCCTTCCGATGCTGGTAGTACTATTGGTAAATCCACCATGTACGACAGAACCGACTTTTTCATAAGGCCCCTCAATTTTACTTGAAGTAAATAAGATAATGGAGGATTTAAATTCGTTCCCGGACAAGGAGAAATACATAGTCCATTTACCCAAGGCTTTATTATAAATAACATCAGGTGCCCAGAGATTTTCTTTAACCTTATCCAAGGTTGTATGCTCGGCATAGTCTGCTTCACTCTTCACGATCTGATAATAATTATTCGTAGTTGTACCATTGATAGAAAAAGAAGGCGTAAAAGCTGTCCAATTGATCATATCTCTCGAATAAGCTGCTCCAACCTGGGTTCCAAAAATATAGTAATACTTCGTGCGACTTCCCGTTGCGTAGTTAGAAGGATAAGAATTACCATTAGCATCTTTATATACAATCACCACGGAAGGGTCATGAACAGGAACTGTAGCGGCATTGGCAAACTTCGCCAAAGAAAAACATACTGCCATAATAAAATAAATGAATGTTTTTACCATCTTTTTGTCAATTATACTAACAGGTAATACAATTTCAGGTACTTATAGGTAACAACATTAAATAAAAAAAAAAAAATTAAGAGTTATAAGGAAATTAACGAAGAAAAATATTTTGGTACTTCCGTAGTCTATTTCTTTGAGAAACCTTAGGATTGCAAACAAAGATTTCCTGAAATGAACAATGCTATAAAAGGATTGTTAAATCAGGATCCTGTTAAAAACAGGATAATTTAATTTTAGGGTTTGGAGAAAATGGTTTTTATCACTAGGAATAGTTTAACTTTTTATCATTCTGACAATTATAGTATATTTAACTATTGTTCTATCTATAATATTTTTAAAATCTAAAATGGCAGAAATCGATAAACTTTACGAAGCTTTTGGCGAGCTCATTTATGCAGTGGCAAAAGCAGACGGTGCTATTCAAAATGAGGAAAGAGTTGCGCTTGAAGATGTCCTTAAAGATAATAAGTGGGCTTCTGATATTATTTGGTCTTTTAACTATGAAGACAAAAAGTCAAAGACTGTAAAAGAAGCCTATTCTAAAGCTATTGATATTTTTAAACATCACGGTCCGTTTTCCGAATATGGAAAATTTGCAGATGTTCTGGAATTGGTAGCTTTTGCGTTTCAGGGAATAAGTACTGAAGAAAAAGAAATCATTTCCAACTTTCGCAATGAATTAACTACTGTCTTTAAAAATGATTCCAACATACGTTAAAAGCGGTAAGCGGTAAGCAATTTACCGCTTATTTTTTTTACTAGTAAATTTCAATCCCAATTCATACGGTCGAACAGAAGGATATTTACTACTATTTGTCCGTGATCAGAGACATAAAAAGGTTTTTTATCCATTGAAACCGTGGTATCAATTACATGATCGTTATATGCTCTTACATCGATAATCCTTCCTATTTTGGCGGAATTTAGATCTGCAAAATGATTACTTACAAATATATTATCAAGGCTTTCGTTATGGCCATTATGGATATAAGTATAATGAAAATTATCTATACTTTTCCTTGCCTGCACATCTATTACATTTTGAAGAACTTGTTGCCATAACTTTATTTTTTCTTCAGGCTTCAGGTTTCTAAAAGGAGGCTCCCCTATAATTGCCTGATTGGTTACCGATGTATCACTATCATTTAAATCACCGAGAACGATCAAAGGTTTGTTATTATCCAGTCCAATCTGATCTGATACAAGCTGCCTTACACCCGCTGCTTCAATTCCCCTTCTAATCAGCGATCGAATACTTCCTATTGCCTTTTCAGCATAATTAGCCGCATCTTCTATACGCCCCTCACGATAAATAGGCCTTTTGGATTTCAGATGAAGGACAAATACGATTAAAGAAACCAAATCATTTACCTTGATTTCAGCTTTTAATACACCTCTGGAAAAATGAGTGATAGGTATGTAAATCGATGAGCTTTCCAACAAAGGAGTTACAGGCCGGTCGTCAAAAAATTCAAACTTAAACGGTATATCTTCAATTACCTGAGCTTTCACAATTGGAAACCTACTGAGGACTGCATTGACAGGTAATTTACCGGTAGGGTTTGCAATGTACAGATTCCAGTTCTCCATATGAGTGCCTTTCAAACAATCTCTTAAAGCCTGTTCTTCAAATATCTCCTGAAACCCTATAATATCAGCATTCATATTAAGTAACTGATTTCTGATCCAACCAACTTTTTTTGGATACTGCTCAGCTGTATATTGTGGCCATGTATTGCTATATATACTTTTTTCTGCAGTAATCAGATTTTCCACATTAAAAGATGCAATAGATACTTTCATGTTATGTTAAGTATTTTTTTGTGTTAATATAAATTAAATAGCCTAAAAAATCTGACCAATAGTCGTAGGTTTCAATGTAAATCCTTATGTTATATATAAATAATATACAGAACTTTCTATCAATCCAATACAAGAATCCTATTTCCAATGAGTATTTTATTCGATAAAAATATGACTTAGTTTTAAAAACTTTGTTTAGGGGTAAATTTAATTTTGTACTTTTGAGTACTCCTATGAAACAAATTCCTATCCGAAGGTTATCGTCCAAATACTCTGAATTGAATGCAGTGGGCCAATTTAGCATCCGAAAAATAACAGATGTACTGAATGGAAGGGATATTGTTCACGACCTGCATAAGCACGATTTCTTCCTTATTTTGCTGCTTGAAAAAGCTGAAGGCTCTCATGAAATTGACTTTACAAAACATCAACTTCATAATCATGATATATTCATACTGAGACCTGGTCAAGTGCATACACTATCAATGAAGTCAAAGAGTAGAGGATATATAATGGAGTTTGATCCGGTTTTTTATCAGCCATCAAATAAATTAGCTGATCAACGTTTTAAAAAAGCAATAGGTAAAAATTATTGCAAAATTAAGAAAAACAATTTCGATAAATTAGAATCTATTTTGTCCAGCATCTTCATTGAGTTTAATAAAAAGCAAGAGGATTATAATGATGCCATAAAAATTTATCTTGAATTGTTCTTTATTGAATATTTAAGACAAAGTGCAAATGAGAAGAGGGCTTCTAAAACGGAAAATTTATACATACAAGACAAGTTTGAAGAATTAATGAGCCTATTGGAAGAAAACATTTGCTCCAAAAAGAACGCTTCTCAATATGCTGAACTTCTGAATCTTTCTTTATATCAATTAAACTTTATAACTAAATCATCTGTCGGTAAATCTGTTTCTATCCTCATTAATGAGCAAATCATACTTGAAGCTAAAAGATATCTGCTAGCAACAACTAATCAGATAAAGGAAATCGCTGATCATATAGGTTATGAAGATGTTTCCTACTTCATTCGTTTTTTCAAGAAGCAAACAGGATACACACCAGACGCTTTTCGCCAGAATTTCAAATAAGTACTATCTATCTTTATTTTTGTCCTATCATGCTGACGACTGCATAGTATACCTTTGTAGTCATAAACTAATTCAGTATGAAAACAAAAATAAAATTAATGATGGCTCTAAAAATATGGGCTGTCATTTATCCATCAATCACCATTTTTCTATTACTGCTTGGTGAACAGATTTCCGCTTTCCCCTTATACATAAGAACTCTGATCTTAACGACTACACTGGTACCATGGATGGTCTTTGCTGGACTGCCTTTGCTAGACAAGGGTATCCATCGATTAAAAGGAAATAGTACTAAGTAATATCTTAAGACACCAATTCTATACAAAAGTTTTAGTTTACAATCGAGCAATTATAAAGAAGGTTAGTGCGTTTTTTAACGCCCCTCGCCTCTTCAATTAATCTCGTAGAACTAAATGACTAAATAAAATGAACCACTATGATGTAATAATAATTGGCGGGAGTTATTCAGGACTAGCTGCCGCAATGGCTCTTGGGAGAGCTTTAAAGAATGTATTGATCATTGACAGTGGAAATCCCTGCAACGAACAAACACCTTACTCACATAATTTCTTAACTCAGGATGGCCGCCCTCCCTTTGTAATATCATCCAATGCAAGGCTGCAGGTCGAAAAATATGAGACTGTTGAATTCCTGAAAGTTAAAATAGTCAATGCATTAAAGATTGGTACCGGTTTCAATATTGAGACTGATAAAGGAAAAATTATCACATCCAACAAATTAATCTTTGCTACAGGCATAAAAGACATTCTACCTGAGATTAATGGAATTGAAGAATGCTGGGGCCTTTCTGTTTTACATTGTCCTTATTGTCATGGCTATGAAGTTAAAAATGAAACAACAGGTATCATAGGAAATGATGAGAATGCTTTTGACCTGACAGAGCTAATTTCAAACTGGACCAAGGACCTCACCTTGTACACCAATGGACCATCAAAATTATCTCCTGATCAAACCGAATTGCTTTACAAACACATGATAAAAATAGATGAACGTAAAATATCGAAGCTAGTTCACAGCCAAGGGCTAGTAACATGTATTTCATTTACCGACGGTTCATATGCTGAAATAAAAGCAATTTATATCAAAGCACAATTTGAGCAACACTGCTCCATTCCAATAAGCTTAGGTTGTGAAATAAACAGAGAAGGATATTTAGTAACTAATAGCTCGCAGGAAACTACTGTAAAAGATGTATATGCTTGCGGTGATAATTCCTCTCGTATGAGAACTATTGCTAACGCCATAGGAACAGGAACAACAGCTGGCATAGCTGTTAGTAAGGCGATAATTAAAAAGAATTTTGAAACGCATAATAAGTAAAACAAAAAGAACAATGAAAAAATTGAAGATCATAATTGTTGGTGGGACTGGCACAATGGGAAAACACCTCACCGCAGCTTTAAAAAAAGAGCACGATATAATAATTGCTGCGAACAAAAGTGGAGATATTCAGGTAGATATAACCTCTACAGTCTCAATAGAAAATATGTATAAAAAAGTCGGTGCATTTGACGCCCTCATTTCTACTGCAGGTCCAACCTATGTAGGGCCTTGGAATACTCTTACAGATAAAGAATTCAGACAAGGCGTTGAAGGTAAAATGATGGGACAAATTAATCTGGTTCTAATTGGCCAGCACTATATAAACCCAAAAGGTTCCTTTACATTAATTACTGGTGCGCTCTCTCACGACCCTCAATTAAACTTTGCAAATGCTTCAGCAGCTAATTGCGCTGTTGAAGGATTTGTAAGAGCTGCAGCGATCGAATTAGGAAATGGAATTAGGATTAACGCAGTAAGTCCAACTGTAATTGAATCATCTCCACAATATTTCCCCTATTTCCCAGGTGATATTCCCGTCACTATGAAACAATTAGAATTTGGTTTTAGAAAAAGTGTTTTCGGTGCAAATACTGGCCAGATCATTATACCTTATTAAATATTAAATATCAATAGTCCTTGCCTGCATACAAGGACTATTATATTTATCACTTTAAAATTAATATTTTCTGAAAATAATCTATTCCTTTATCAGTTGTCACATGCACAAAATAAATTCCTGCTGATAGTCCTGATAAATCTAACGATGTCTGAGATTCAATATCTTTTCTATCATACACATCCTTTTGCAGAGCATTCGTGATTTTAATTTCTGAGATTGCATCTGTCGATTTGTTAAATTGTAAGAATAAGACGTCGTTTACCGGATTTGGGAAAATTCTTTTCATTTTTCAGGTTTAGTAAATTTTTATATAGGAGGTATCGGGTTTTAATGCTTCACTCCTATTTGTCATGTTTCCCTTTGACAGTATACGGTTACCTGAAAATGTAAATTTTAAGCAATAATCATCGGTTGATTAAAGGATTTCCGAGAAGGGCAATTAAATTACCCATACTAAACTGCCTCCTTTACCCCTTTCCTCCATCTGAAATTCCACGCAAATAATCTTTGATTCAATTATTATAATAATGCTTCTTTTAACAAGGAATATTGGTCATTGGAATAAAAAAAGGTTCAATAAGAAGTGTGTTATTTCAGAGCTTATTATTTTAATGCTTTTATTTTACAGCATCCATACCTTTAAAAACTCTTTCCTTCCTTTCTTTTGTTTTGATAAAAAGGAAATAAATTATGAAAAAGCTGTCAATACTATTTACGACTGTATTGGCATCCATCTTTATTCTGAGTGGATGTCATCGTGGCGATTATACTGATTCAGATTATAGAGGAACTGGGTATCCCTACAATTACAATTATGATTATTCATATCCTTATAATTACTCATACCCTTACGATTATTCCTATCCTTACAATTATTCATATCCTTATTATAATTATTATGGTGGACATGAGCATCACCATGATCATGATTTTGACAATGATGCGAACCGTAACAATATGGGAAGTAATCAACCTGGAGATCATAAGAATATGGAAAACGGTAATCCAGGCAAAGGTAATAATATGAATATGGGGGGTCAACATCCTAGCGGCAACAACAATATGGGAAGTAGTCATCCTAGCGGAAGTAATAATCCAGGAGCTGGTCAACCTGGTGGTGGAAACAATCCGGGAGGTAGCCATCCTAGTGGAAGTTTTAATCCTGGTGCTGGCGGACATCCTGGTGGAGGTAATCCGGGTGGTGGTAATCCGGGTGGTGGACACAATATGGGAAGTGGTAACCCCGGTGGTGGACATAAATAATAAATATATTAACAGTCTTTCCTCCCCCTGATCTCATATCTTTGATCAGAAAATAAAAAGGGCAATTTTACTTTCCCAACTTGGCAGTTAGAAGGACTCGATCCGTGGATAAATTATACTACTATTGGTAATATGGGCATAGGAATATCCTTCTGACTGTCGGGGGACAGGCTTGGGCTTGCATCTGAGCTTCCAAAAAGGATGAAAATTTGAAAATCTGGAAAGTTATCAATTTGAAATTGCAAATCATTTTGTACCTAGATCCTTCGCAGATCTTTAGAGATAACTTAGCTGATTGTAGAGTTAACTAACATTATTATATTTGCCATTGTGAGTCACGCACCCGGGAATCGTGCTTATTCATAATTCAATAGTTGTAAAAATTCTCTTTGAGTTATATTTCTTAAAATCTCTGAAAACTGAAGATATTTTACTATTCCCACTTAGCGGTCACGAATAATACATTATTGGCAAAACAACCCTAATCTAATAAAAAACAGCGTAAAACAAAGTCCTACGCTGTTTGATTTCAATATTAATTTAACTCTACGGTAACGCTATTTTAATAGTACACGTTTGGTAAAAATCGCACCATCAAGTGTCTTAAAAGAAACAAAATAGATTCCTGAAGGCTGTCCATTTAATTGAATTTCAAAATTCTGTGTAGTCTCAGCATCTTCAATTGTAGATATAGTTTCTCCAATTGCACTATTAATTGTAATCTTCGATACTGCTAACCTGTTTCTATCATACTTCACAAAAAATTTACCATCTGCAGGATTAGGAAATACTTCAAGTAAATGCTCTCCTACGCTTTGATCATCAATTGCTGACGTACCACATGAATAAGAATTATATAACTCACCTATTTCATCCGTACTTAATGCGTAATTGTAAACCCTCACTTCATCTAATTTTCCTTTTAAAAATTGTATCTCCTCTAAGCCTCTGGCTCCTAAAACGGCATAATATGGTGCTTTCGCATAACTAGGAGCTTTGTTACTGGTAGAAGCCGTTGCTTCCAGTTGACCATTGACGTATAATTTCATACTGGAATTATCTCTTGTCAATATCACATGATACCAACTGTCAACTGATGGATATTTACCCGGAATGGCCCCTGTCACTGTTCCATCTGAATTATATCCACCGCCAGCCCATCCTGCAACTGAAGAATTTACCTGAATTGACTGATCTCCACCATTTGCTCCAATGCTAATAACTGTCTCAACCGAATTAAGATGATCAAAAGACACCCACATGGCATAGGTGTAATTTGAATTAATAAAATCTTTAGTAGGCAGAGAAATGTAGGATGAACCATCAAAATGATAGGCACTGTTTTCATTACCACATCTGTCTGTGGTTAATGTAGCTCCGTGAGATGTTCCATTGTTACCATTTCCTGATACATCAATGATATCGCCTGTAAATGGATAAAAGGCAACTAACTTATTACATGTATAGGAATTATATAGCTCATCAATTTCATCCATACTTAGTGCATAATTGTAAATCCTCACTTCATCTAATTTTCCTGTTAAAAATTGTATCTCCTCTAAGCCCCTGGCTCCCAAAACTGCATAGTATGGAGCTTTTGCATAACTAGGAGCTTTGTTACTGGTAGATGCAGTTGCTTCCAGTTGGCCATCGATGTATAATTTCATACTGGAATTATCTCTTGTCAATATCACATGGTACCATCTGTTAACAGAAGGATATTTACCCGGAATGGCCCCTGTTAATGTTCCATCTGAATTATAACCACCGCCGGACCATCCTGCACCTGATGGATTTACCTGTATTGATTGATCTCCGCCTTTTGCTCCAATGCTAATAAATGACGTTACTGATTTAAGTTTTTCAAAAGACACCCACATGGCATAGGTATAATTTGAATTAATAAAATCTTTAGTAGGCAGAGAAATATAGGATGAACCATCAAAATGATAAGCACCGTTTTCATTACCACATCTGTCTGTGGTTAATGTAGCTCCGTGAGATGTTCCATTGTTACTATTTCCTGACGCATCAGTAAGGTCACCTGAAAATGAATAGTAGGCAACTAACTTGTTCTCAGATTTAACTAATGAAAAATTGAATAAAACTAAAACAAACAGTAAAATTTTTTTCATAGACTTTTTTCAAAAAAATTAAATAAATAACTTTTTAATGTAAAAAATGCGTTAAAAGTGCTAAACCTTTTTTTAAAGAATGGTAATCCAAGCTTTTTAATAATAGACTCCTATTTATAAAATCGTTCCCAAATAATTTATTTCAAATTATTTCATACCTGTCTAAATGAATATAAAGCGATAGCAGAGAGAAGACTCAACTGTTTTTGCTTTCAGATATCTAGCCCTTGAAATAATTAATCAACAATATATCTCCTTTAAAGAACGGGAATCATGAGATTAAATAAGCTTGAATGTGGTTAAATATCTAGGTTTTCTAATCTAGAGTTAAAAATGATATGTGGGAGGCAGCCATCCAGGGGATAATTTAAGCTTTTAACTATTTTCTACCTTTTAACTATATCAGATCTTTCAGTCACAACCAAATATAATCTCATCAAGATAGGTAATAGCCAGACTACTATTTGTTGAGTTTTTTTTGTTTTATTACATTTCCATACTGATCAAGTTCATAGAAGTACTCTAAGCTTCCATTATCAATAATTTCCTTTTTAAGCAAATTTTTACTCAACCTACCATTAGATTCAGGCCAAAACGTATACCCCCAACCACTTCCTGACTGGTTTATTAAATCAGAATAGAATTCATACGTAGTGGTAGAAATCAGAGTACCATTTTTATACTCCATTTTATAGATAGCATTTCCATTATATATGTTATAAATACTTGTACGGATATTTCTCTCGGAATAGGATCCATCTACTGCTTTCTGCCAAGAAATATCCTCCTCTTTTATCAGGTATCCATTAACGACTACACACTTATACTTATCCATTGAGATATAAATCATTAACTTTGAAACTTTCCGCCTTAAACTTTCAGCTTTCCGCTTTTTTCCTATCTTTGCAACTTCAACTAAACCCAAAAACTATCGACCAGACACACGACTAAAGACTTTTCCATATAAAAATATTGCGTTAGCCTATTCTTTCTCCTAAAACCGGCGAAAAATTTAAGAATAAAAGAATAGCTAGTGTTCCGCTATTGCGTGGACTTAGCTATTTTATTCGGGTTTCCTTCGCCGGTACCTAGGAGATGTAGCTAATGTTTCCACGCAATATTTTTTTGTCTAAACTTAACCGCTTTTGGAACGAAGCACTAAAACAGCCAAAACAACTATGGGGAAAAATCAGGAAAACCAACAGACAATTGTCCTGAAAGAAGACACTGTTCTCAACCAGCACATCATCGATCAGCTCGACGAACTACTTTCGCTAGTTCCTCCGCAGGAATTGATGCAAACAGTGATCTATGTCTTTTTTATGTACATCTATTATGCTGAAAACGACGTCTACGACTCTGATCTCAAAGCCACATCAGAGAACTTTTATCTGCTGTATGATTTTTTAACACATGTAGATAATGAGATGAGGAAAGCAGTGTAATTTGAATGTGAATGCATCTGGCGATGCGAATGAAGATTTGAATTAATTGAGAGTGGTCTCTGGCCTGCATGCAATAAAGTATGTAGGCCGGAGATTTTTAAATACAAACTGATAAAGCTTAATATATATTAAAAATTTGCACTAGTTTATACTTAACCATAAGCCTTGATAGGTCCTTCAATCACTTCTGGTTTCTGACTTAAAAGTTCTGACATGTTTTTCCTTACAAAGTCAGCTGCCAAAAGGATAGATTCATCAGCTCCTGCTTTATCCTGAAAAACACTTAAAGATGCGCCATCCCCTGTACCGGTATCCAACCAATTATAGCTTATAAATCCATTTGCTTTTTTTATAAGAGGAACAAATCCTTCTTGAATCATTTGATTAATCTTATCTGAATCTTCCGATTTGAAACTATAGTGACGAATTACTGCGTACATATTAGATCTCCTTTAATGATGAAACTCAATTGAATTAAATACTAGCTTCAAAACAACTAACTCTCCACAATGTTTTGAGGCTAGCCAATAGTCCTCGTTTCCGAACGAGGATTTCCGAGATCGGCGATTGAATCGCCCTTTCTCAAATAACAGTCACCCTTACTAATCCCTTCCTTCCTGCATAATCCCTCGCACTGCTATACAAATAATGCTCAGGGTATTCTACCAAGCCAGCTCTGACAGGATTGTTATGTATATAATTGATCTTTTCCATCATATCAATGTTGGTCAAATCAATTGGATGACTGCCATCCTTCCATATCTTATATTTCTCGGCTCTTCTGGTTCTCCTGGCTTCAAATGAAAACTTATCTTTCAACCACTCAGATCTGCTTTCATTGATAAAATCCATCGTTTCAATAAACTTCTTTGATGTATATTTCTTAAAATCTCTGAGAAATGAAGACATATCACCTGATGGTGATGCTTGAGCAACCAGATGTATATGATTGCTCATAATCACCCATGCGTAAATAGTAATGTTCTTTTCATTGCAACAATGATTTAGCGAATCAACAATAACATCCCGGTAATCTCTTCTGGTAAATAAATCTATCCATTTTATTACTGTACAAGTAATATAATATGGAACATATTGATCAGAAATAAAATATCTGTCTCCTGCCATAGCTGTAAAAAATAGTTGGTGAATTACAAAAGTAATAACAAATAGCGATACAATCGCTATCCCAATAGTCCTCGTTTCCGAACGAGGACTTCCGAAATTGGCGATTGTATCGCCAATCTCAAAAAATCGATGCTTGAGCAACAAGATGCATGTGATTGCTCATAATCACCCATGCGTAAATTGTAATGCTCTTTTCTTTGCAATAATGATTTAGCGAATCAACAATAACATCCCGTTAATCTCTTCTGGTAAATAAATCTATCCATTTTATTACTGTACAAGTAATATAATATGGAACATACTGATCAGAAATAAAATATCTGTCTCCTGCCATAGCTGTAAAAAATAG